>PFRX01000024.1 GCA_002788775.1 Candidatus Peregrinibacteria bacterium CG_4_9_14_0_2_um_filter_53_11
AGGGATTCGAACCCCCGATGGCGGGACCAGAACCCGCTGCCTTACCACTTGGCTAATCCCCAACAGTGTGCGCGGCTCATTATATAAAAAGAGGGCGGCTAAGTCTAATGGTTTTCAGGCTGTGGTTGGATGTTAGTTTTATTCCTCAATACCCAGTCGCCGAGCCATCTCTGAACAGTCGTGCCGGTTCAGAGCTCGGAGAGGCCTTAACTGCCTATCATAGAGACGAGCGGGGCCATCGGGGCCAAGGGGCGAACATCCGTAGTGGTAGGCGACATACTGCGCCCAGGACTTTGGACTTTCAAAAAAGTAATACGAGGAGTGTACGATAAAAAGCTCACGCTGTCTGGCATTAGGAAGGCGACTCACAAACTCGGGCAGACTATCCAGCCGCTCGAAATACTCCTGAAAAGTCGCATTTTGCTTACGAAGAGCTCCACCCAAGGCCGCATCCAAGACTTCGAGAGAGACCTCAATCGCCTCACGCTCGTTATCAAGGACGGCATTTACCCCACCCGAGGACCAAAACTGATCATAGTGCTCGGGGTTAACCGACTCACGCTCCTCATCATCCTGGACGGTATGATACCCCTCATGAAGCAAGGTTATGAGAGCACCAAGGTTGGTAGGATCAAAGGTACGGTTCAGAGTAATACGTCGATTTTCCCCATTAAAACCGGCATCAATGCCGTTGAGCGACCTAAAGCGGAAGGTAAATCCTGCAGGGTCAGCCTCTGCCGGGAAGTTGGAATCATCACTGTGATGACAGTCAGCGGGGTTAGCCTGAACGGCCCGAAAGGCAGCAAGAACTCGAGCATGAAGACGAGGATTCCGCCTTTTCAGCAAGCCAAGACGCGGCTCGACCTCAACGAACAACTCATCGACTGCTCTCTCGATAGTACGCACGCGCGCCTCTTCAGGAGTCGTCCGATCACACGCTACAAAAGAACGCGAGTCACGACTCTGAACTGAGGAGGGAAAGAGGGTGAGCGTAAGAGCCAGAAGGATTCTAAGGCGATGGCTCCCCTGTTCAAGGCGAAGGGTTGAGGGCGGAGTCAGATCTCGCCCCTCAAAGCGGCTACGAGTGTTCAAGTTACGCGGTCGGGAATGGGAGTCTTCAGAGAGCGCCATAATCAGGAATCGAGATAAAAAGGTAGTATTCTAAAATATCAGAACTAAAAAGTCAATAGCATGACGCCACTAAGCAAACTCCACCACTGAATATACTACCAGTGGACTAGTAAACTTCGCCCATCGGGGGCTTTTCAGCTGCCATCTCATTCCGAATAATCTCCTCAACTTCACGACAGACCTTTGGGATCTCCCCCTCAAGACTCGTCACGACAAAATCACACTGGGGGGAATAGGCCATCTCCTTCTCGAAACTCGCCTTACGATGAGCCAGTTCCGCATCGGGAATGGAGCTGCGCTTGAGAATGCGCTCTTTGAGGGTTTCCCAGGAAGGAGCGGTGATAAAAATTGCGATGACACGCTCGGGGCCAAGGAGCTCACGAATCGACTCGACACCCTGCATATCCACCTCACGAATGACCATCTTGCCGGTGTCGAGAGAAGCCATGATCGGATCTTTCAGAGTTCCGTAGTAGTTGTCATTATGGACGATAGCCCACTCGAGAAACTCCCCCGCATCGATGCGGCGACGAAACTCCCCTTTTGAGATGAAATGGTAAACCTCGCCATCCCGCTCGCGAGGACGCGGCTCACGCGTGGTACATGAGAGAGGAAAGACGGCTTCAGTAAGGTTTCTTCTTAAGTAAGAGATAACCGTGCCCTTACCCGAACCTGAGGGACCGAGAATGAGAAAAAGTTTACCTGACATGCGGCACTCAGTATAACACGTTCGACTCATAGGTCCGCCCCTTTATTAACAGAGTGTTTTTATGATACAATAAGGAGAAACTATGGCATTCAACTTACCATCATCACTGCCCCCACCACCTTCACCTCCTCCACATGGGGAGAGTCCAACGTCAAAGGTGAGAGCTCCAACTCCAAAGGAGGCAGAGACTCCGGTGGAGATGCCCGAGCCCACTCAGGCAACAACTCCGGCTGAGGCGGCTCTAGCACACCCCACGGAAAAACCGCTGGATGCGGAATCAATCAGGGAAGATCTCCTCAAGACGGCGGCGAAACGTGCGAGTTATACGCGCTGGTACCTGAAGGAAAGTGGACGAGACCTCCCCACCCTCGCTGAAGAAGTAGGCAGACCGCCGCTTTCGATGCCCCTCGACATCTCATCCGACGAGAGTCTCGTCTCGGGGATTTTTGAGCTCCAACACCAGCATCTCGGTTTTCCACTAACCGTCAATGGAACAGGCTGCGATGGAATGTTCGGGCCCTACACCAATAAAAAGCTCCACGAACTACAGGCGGGGCGAGAGACCCGGGGCAGGGCCGCCGACCTGTTGAGTGAGGTCACAACAAACGGGAGAGACACAAGTGCGACGCGAGGAGTAAAGATAAGTCGCGAGGGCAAGGGCCCCGCTGAAGCCTCGCCCCGACGACCCAGCATCGTTCCGGACTCATCACGCCCCCCGGAACGACTCAGTCAGACCGAGCTCCCTCCGGTCGCTCCTAGTTATGCGCTCTACATCGGAGACTCGCTCACCGTGGGACAGCTCAGGCACCTACCGGGTGTACAAAAAGTTGTGAAGGGAGGGCGGCAGACGAGATGGATGAAAGACAACCTCCTCAAACAACCACACCGCACGGCCGGCAGAACGGTCGTCTTTGGCGGTATCAATGATATCGTGAGCGGCATCGTCACGGCTATGATCAAGTCGCAAAAGTCACCGGAAGCTGGGCGCTCTTATCTTAAGGAAAAGATGGCAGCGACAAGAAAAAATCTGAGCGACATCTACGCCTACGCCCGAGAGAACAACATCTCCGTCGTGGCCTGCACAATGTACGACTGGGACGAGGAGACCTTGGGCAAGCATCTAGCCAAAAAATTCGATATGTATAACGACCCGGCAAAACGTGCTGAGTTTGAGGTGCTGGGCCGACAGGTAACCGGCGAGTTCAACGAGTGGATCCGCTCACAAAAGAGAAGCGGCGCAGTCGATGAGGTTGTAGATCTTGAACGAGAGATACCGATAGGCAGCCCGGGTTTTCAGCTTAATAAAAAGGACGGCCTTCACCTGAGAGACTACAGTGGCATCGCACGGATCGTCCGCGAGCGCAGCGGCATTTTGGCTCACTAAAGATCGGCTGGAGTTTCCTAAAATAAAGACATCCGAGTGATTGACGCGGGGGCTGCATTTTGATATAATGACCTAATATCGTTCTTTGAAATGTCACCCCCTCCGAACTTCTAACCTGAAAAGTGGGGAAATGAAGACTGCCCGAGTTGGGTTTAACCCATTAAATCCATTTGCGTCAATATCTTTATATTGTTATTGGCCTCTGGCTGCTCGTGGCCGTCTTCCTCTCCCTACTTTTCATGCGTGGAACCGCTTCGACAACGGTTCCCTACACCTGAAAAGGTCCCTCCTCTTGCAGGATGGGATAACAAAAATCAAACAATAAAAGGACAAAAAGTTACCTGTTCCACCGCTTCGCGTTGGGACTGCGCGACACCTTTCATACAAAAACAAAGTAGAGACCCTGGTGGTAAGGTCTCTCAAAAGTTAATCCACCTAAGAACGGTAGGGGGGAATTTTCCGCCTCGCAACGGAAAAAGTAGTGAGCCTCGTCGACTCATTATGACTACCGCTCATCTGGAAATGTCCTCTGCTGCCACTCTCTTATGCTAGCAGATGGGACCTAGAAGAGCATTGCGTTGGGTCGGTGGCCTCACCTCTATGTTTCCTGGCATTGCCAGACATACGTGTTCAATTAGGCCACCGCCTCTTAAATTTTTCTCTAGAACGGAAGATCGTCGATCGAGACCTCCTCTTCCTGCATATCTACCGCCGGCTCAGCTGCGGGAGCTTTTTTGACTGTGCGCTGCTGACGAGGTGGCTGAAATGATGAGGCGGAGTCGGCCGATGAAGAAGCCCCGGAGTCGGCCGATGAAGAGGCGCCGGACTCAGCCGAGTAGGCCGTCCCCATTGGCTCCCCCTTGCGGTCGAGCATGATAATGTTCTCGGCGACAATCTCGGTCTTGTAGCGCTTCACTCCATCTTCGCCCTCCCAGTCGCGGGTCTGAAGACGGCCCTCTATGTAGATCTTCTGGCCTTTGCGAAGATACTGCTGACAGATCTCGGCGAGCTTTCTCCAGGCTACGACATTGTGAAACTCGGCCTTCTCTTGGCGCTGCCCGCTCTGATCGGTCCAAGAAAAGTTAGTGGCGACGGCGAAGGTTGCAACAGGCGATGAGCCGGCCATGCGAACCTCGGGCTCACGAGTGACGTTTCCGATAATCTGTGCGCGGTTGAGTGAGAAGGCCATAGAAAAAAAGTTAATGTGCGTTATTAAGGATGCTACCCGCATACTACACGACCAGCCAACGATGGCAGCATTTTTCATTTGTCGCATAGTGGTTATTATGGCGAAGTTAGTTGGTAAGCGACTGTTTCATCAACTCGCTGCCTCGAGCAACTGAGGCACCAAGGACCACTTAGGAAGGGTGCATTTCCAGAAAGAGTGGCGTTCTGATCATGCATCGGAACGCCCGACTTCCAGCACCCGTGGAAGTGATCCTTGGTGCCTACTCTAGCATCGCGGTACACCGAAAGAAGGTTAGGCAGAGACGAAAAGTGGGAGTACAATGCAGCCTGCTAACGCCCCCCTTATGTCACACTTGTTTATTCTTGGCCGCCAGCCCGAACTCTCACTCGCCGAACTTGGTGCTTTCTTTGATAACGGTGTCCGCTGGGACGGCCGCTCCGAGCTTGCCGAGACGGGAAACCCGCTCCCCCTCCCCGCCCCCGCTTTTTTGCGTGAACTCGGCGGAACGATCGGCATTATGGAGGTGCGTGTCGAGAACGTGCCTGAGATAGCCCTCGCAAGTGAGATAAAAAATCTTCTTCAGAAAGAGTATGACGGAAAGGGCAAGCTCCCCTTCGCTATAGATACGATGGTCCGCGGACAAGGTGTTTCTCTGATGAGGAGGCTGCTGACCGGAGTGAAAAAAGCTCTCCGAGCAGAGGGTGTTCCGGCCAAATTCTTGAACAACAACTTCAGCGCAGTAAGCCGCGTCCTTTCTTTTAAAGAGGGGCTACCTCAGACGGGCAGACACCTTGTAATCGTCCCCGATGAGATAAACAAGGGCCGCTTCCGCATTGCGGCGGTACGCGCTCTGCAAGATGTAGACGAGTACAGCAAACGTGATTACGGAAAGGTTTTCCGAGATAGTCGCGCGGGGATGCTCCCTCCAAAACTCGCTCAGATGATGATAAATCTGGCTGTCGGTGCCAAGACAGACGACTACCTTGTCTACGATCCATTCTGTGGAAGTGGAACGATCCTGATGGAGGCGATGCTCCGCGGCTGCTCAGTGGCAGGCTCAGATCTGGAAGCTGAGACGGTTCGCCACACCGAAGAGAATATCGACTGGTTCAGAGGTAACTTTAAGATCGATCCGGCTCAGGGAGCGGTACTGTTTGCCAAGTCGGCAGAAAACGTCCTTCCCGGCGACCTGGCCCCCCTCTTCGACTCGAGCACAAAGCTGGCGATCGTAGCAGAACCCTTCCTGGGCCCCCCCATGCGTGACGAGCCCGACGACCGTACTCTTCAACATGTTATAGAGAAGCTCTCAAACCTCTATCTAAGCTTCTTTGAAAACCTCGCCAAATGGATTCCAAGCGGGACGCCTATAGTCTTCCTTTTTCCCTTCTGGAAGCGGCACCACCACCAGTTCGTTCACCTCTCCGAAAAGCTAGTTGATAAAATTGTAGGCCTTGGTTATAGTAAGTCAGCTTTAGCTCCTCTCGAGCGCACTGCGCTCCCCTATCAGCGCCCCGACCAGATCGTGGGCCGCGACATAGTGAGGCTGATAAAGCACTAAAAAACTGTTCCGGAGTAGCTCAATGGTAGAGCAACTGGCTGTTAACCAGTAGGTTGTCGGTTCGAGCCCGACCTCCGGAGCCAAATCTAACACTGAGCCATTGCAACCATTTGGTCAAAGGCTTTTTGTAGTCTAAAAGCATACAAGCAAATAATAGTGCTATTTTATACTAGACAATGGGTAAAATATTTATCTCATTCGGTGGCATTCGAATCCCAAAGGGCATACCTAGGATAAGTCCAAATGGTCAGCATCTGGAGGTTTGGGATCTAACCCAATTTGAACCCGACGATTTTTGCTAGGTATATTTAATAGTTTTTATTAAAATTTCTAACTCAAAAGCAACAACACCAACCCCACCATCTTCTCTTTCTCTTTAGGGTCGCTTTCAGCTACGAGCAAAGTCAATGCAGTAAGAGCTTCTGGTGAAAGACGTGCAGGATTCAAAATCCCCGCCTGCCGCAAAAACCATACAAAAGAGAATGCACCTGAGCGTTTATTCCCATCGGCAAAGGGATGATTTTTCACAACAAAATATAAAAGGTGTGCTGCCTTTTCTTCGACTGTCGGATATAAATCTTTGCCACCAAATGTCTGAAAAATGTTACCTACAATTCCCTCAAGACCTTGGCCGCTACGAACACTACCAAAAAGATCGGTCGCCTCTCCTTTCTTTATAAGATCAGCTTTCAATTTTGCTAAGTCGCAATTTAATTCTTCAGCGGTGAACTCCACTTTCTTTTTTGTAACACCACCTTTAGGCAAAGCTGCTTTGTCATATGAATCGAGAGAAAGCCAGGTACTTGCAAACATTTTCACAAGTTCCATCGCACTCACTGCATCAACAACTCCACCAGAAGGCAGCAGCTTTTTAACATCCTCAACGGCTTTAAGAAAAACTTTGTAGTTTTTAGAAATTCGCTTTTTGTTAATAGTATATCCATCAACAATATGGGATCTAAGGATCTTGGTTGCCCACTGACGGAATTTAATAGCTTTACCTGAATTGGCACGATAACCAACGGCTAGCATAATATCTAATGAGTAAAATGCCACTGGTTTATCCGAATGTGCAATGTGCATTTTTTGCACATTCCTTTTTTCATCCACTTCCTTATCTTTAAAGATATTATTGATATGCTTGGTGGCTACAGAACGTTCAATATCGAAAATTTCAGCAATTTGAGCCTGAGTTGCCCAAAAAGTCTGCGTAGGTGCATCAACAGGCAACTCAATAGCACCATTATTTGCCTGGTAAACAATGATAGGAGAGTTTTTCTTCATATGGAGGATTATAGCAAACAACTATGAACAAATTATACCCCCCCCCACTACAGCGAAGAAAGTTCGGATTGCTTCCAACATGCGGAGCCAACTATTTACAGGCCATGTTTATATGCTAAATAAGCTCAGCTCAAGTGAAGTTCTCGATTTCTGAATTTTGTTTCATGAACGTCTATAAATTGCATACCGGTTCTTTAAAAGGACAATTATCTCCCTCTACGGAAATATACTGTCCAGAATCAGACTGAACTAGAACAACATCATCACTTCCGAAGACCTCAAACGCACAAAAATGTGATATAATATTATGATACATAACTCTAATAGAGTATGCGAAATTTAGACAACATAAACCAAACACCGGAAAAAGAGCAGCTCCTCAAAAAACTTACGATTCTTTTTCGTGGGCAAGAGATAGAAGTACTAGACTATCCGGGGCAGACAGTTGTTGTAGCAGACTACCCATATCTCACCGAGTATGAAGATGAAAACTTGAGAACAGTGACTCCGCCACAACAGTTCAATGATGATCTTTATGATCAAATTGGCACGGTCGCGTGGAAAAGAAGTGCCTATCGTCGTGGAGATACCCCTATACCAGGCTGCGTAGAAATACGAACGAGCGACGCTGAAAAAATCTATCTTATTCCAAAAGATCAAAAGGCTTCAGTTGGGCCCTCGGGAGTAGAACTTAACAATGCCGCGCTGGAAAGCAAACTGGCGAAACACCTTAAAAATGACCCGCGCTCTATTCGCGATGTGGCGGCGGCACACGTACTCAGTGGAGAAACTGCAAATGTAGCTCTCACTCTCGCTGGCGTGAAACCGATCTCTGAGTTCTTTGTACCTGATGAGCTTGAATCAACTACTCCTTTTTGCCCCAATCAGATTAAGTATAGCGGAGTCGAACTCGAAGATCTCATACAGCATGATATTCCGGGTATAAGAGCACTAAGTTTCGGGGAAAAAGAAAAAAGGAGTATTTTCCTCATTCACGATCAAGCCCTTAAAGAAGTACTTGAGAAAAACAGCCATATCTTTAGAAGAGCAGGATTGCCATGCAGAAAGCATGATGCCAGCTCCCCTCTTTCTAAAGATGAAGTAGACAGATTTTTCAGTGAATTGATCGAAAATTTCTCGAATATAATGGAAAAAACACCTGAAGTTTTTGGGTTACTCTTTGGCTTTGATGGAAGATCGGTCTTTCAATACAGAAAACGTGATTATGAACGAGAAGAGTGGAAACGCCCCCCACAACACCCATCACTATATGGCCCCCATTATAGAATCTGGGATCCAAGTAATAATAAAGAGTTCCAAGCACTCAGTGGGAAAATGAAACGCCTTCAGGCGCACATTGAACAAGCTCTAAATCACGCGACACCATTTGAAGTCATGCAGCAGTTACCCGCATTCTACATTCAAGATGCAACGTCTCAAGAGGCATGTACTGTGAGCGAAACTGCTTGAAATTTTTCGACTTTCTTAGAGTGCGGAGACCAGCATTTTTAGAAGGGCACGGCGACTGTCTTCATTTTTGAGCAAACGGGAGCTTCAACCGTGATCTACCTACTACTTAACGGCTACCATAACCTGCGAGCAGGGTAAAAACCTAAGAAGCCACTTTGGCAGAAGCGACAAGAACAAATAATAGAGCAGTGAGCGACGAGACTCTCGATTGTAATAGCCGGTGAAGTTATGCTGAGCGACAGTTGAGAACTGCCCTTTTAATAAAGCTGCATATTCTTTCCGGCTAAAACTTTCTTCTTCAATGTGATCACGTCGAGTGTGTCTGTTAAATAATCCCTGCAAGTACTTTGGGCATGAAGGTTCCAGAAGTAAGTAGAGCCTTCCACCTTTTTTGAGGATGCGACGACACTCCTCCAAGGCGCGGCTGTGATCCTGGATATGATGAAAAGCGGCAAAGAAAAAAACACAGTCAAATGACTCGCCGGCAAGAGGGATCAGCTCGGACTGCATAACGTACTTATGATCAATCTCCACCTTAAAAAACTCCTCAAATCGCTCACTCGTCTTCACTGCAGTCAACGAAATATCAGAGTAGTGCAAAATAATATTGTCACCATATTTTGCCTTCAGGTAGGCCGCCTGGACTCCATACCCACCTCCAAGTTCCAACGTAGTGCCACTGAAATCCAAGTGATATTTTTCGATAATCTCATTCATCATCCACAGAGATCGCATCTTCCACGAAACCTGTTTATGAACGTCTTTTACAGAACACATCGACTTATCGCTCGCAAAAAAAGCTTCCTCCGCTTTTTGATGATCGTTCAGATCTGTATGAAGTATTTTTATGGCCACTGTGTGTTAGTTTAACATGACGTGATACACTAGCAACATGTCAAAAATTGTCGCAATAGGTGGCTACACAAGCAAAAATGGTAACACCTCAATGGAGAGCTTACCCATTGATCGGGAGATTGTTCGCCTTACGGGCAAGAAACATCCGCGGGCGCTTTTTATGGGAACGGCGACTGAGGATCATCCAAAGTATCGTGCGTGGTTTGAGGAGATGTACGGCAAAAAATTACAGTGCGCCACTGACACGCTCAACTTATATAAAAAAAATATACGCAAAAACAGATCGCTGACAAAATTCTTTCAGCAGATCTTATTTATGTGGGCGGTGGTAATACCCTCAAGATGATGCTTCGGTGGAAACGATTTGGGGTAACAACTCTCCTCAAACAGGCGTACAGAAAAGATATCGTTTTAGCCGGGGTGAGCGCAGGATCGATCTGCTGGTTTGAGTATGGA
>PFRX01000043.1:0-59195 GCA_002788775.1 Candidatus Peregrinibacteria bacterium CG_4_9_14_0_2_um_filter_53_11
AAAGTTCGACTCCCATCATCTCCACCAGCCTTCGCTCTACGAGCTACGGCTGGCGCAGCCGTAAGCGAGTAGTAAAGCGAAGTGCTTGCCCTTCGTAGCCTTGGCGAAGAAGGGCTGTAAATAACGTACATTTTGTTTGGCTAGAATTGGCTGGCGCTATGAATGGCGAACCAGCCTCCTACTCAATATATCCCCCGCTCTGGTGGGCCCAGAGTTCGGCGTAGACTCCTTTTTTGCGGAGCAGCTGGGTGTGGCTGCCCATTTCGACAATCCGACCATCCTCCAAAACAACGATCCTATCCATCTTCATGATCGTACTCAGACGGTGGGCGATAACGATGCTCGTGCGGCCCTCAAGAATCTTTGAGATCGCCTTTTGGATAAGCTGTTCGGTAATACTATCCAGAGCGCTGGTCGCCTCATCTAAAACCAGAATGGGCTTATCAGCAAGAAAGGCTCGGGCCAGTGCGATGCGCTGACGCTCTCCACCACTCAACTTCACGCCCCTCTCGCCTACGGTCGTATCCAGTCCATAGGGCAGACGTTTTATGAAATCCCAGGCGTTGGCGCGTTTGGCGGCACTAATCAGCTCGGCTTCGGTGGCCTCAGGGCGCGCAAAGGAGATGTTCTCACGGAGTGATCGGTGGAAGAGCTCGGGCTGTTGAGGGACGAGGGCGATCGACTCACGCAGACTCTCCTGGGTGACTTTCGCAATATTCTGCCCATCGATTACGATACTTCCTCCATTAAGATCGTAGTAGCGCAACAGCAGCTTAACGAGAGTACTTTTTCCCGCACCACTGTGACCGACAAAAGCGATCGACTCACCCGGTGCAATTTCGAGCGAGAACTCGTCGACGTCGTTGCCTTTTGGCCGCCCCTCTCCATAGTTAAAGACGACTTTATCAAAAAGAAGGGCCCCCTTCTTAACCTTCAGCTTAGAAGCCCGTGGGCGGTCACGCACCTCGGGAATGAGCTCGTAGATCTCGGCCATCTCACTCGCATCGGCAAAGCGCCTGAAGAGTCGGTTAACCGCACCGCCAAAGTTCCAGAGGTTAGTGAAGAGCCAGAGGATATACGACTGAAAGAAGACGAAGTCACCAACGTCAACAATACCGGCCTCCCATCCTCGGATCATCCACCAGATGAGATAGAGCTCAAAACAGCTCATAAAAACAGCCTGCCAAGCCATTACTCCTGAGCCGAGCAGCCAGGCCTTCAATCTAATATAGTAGGTTCTATCCACCGTAGCGGCAAAACGACGGCTCTCGGCCTTCTCGCGAGCGTAGGCCTTAACCGTCATATGATTGCCAAAGGAGTCGGCAAGCTCACCACCGATCACCGAATCGGCCGCGGCTGAGGCGGCATCATACTTAAACTTCCAGAGCGTGAGAATAACGTTAATACCCATGAAAAAGATAAGCCAGATCGCAAAGGCCAGTGCCACGCGCGGCAACTCTGTAAAAAAGATGACAATAATAACCGCGCTGACGATAATATCGCGCCCTATCTGAAAAAAGATCGCATCGGCAATTCCCTCAAATGAGTTACTGAAACGAGTGACTTTCTTAACGAGCGAACCCGAAAAAGTGTTACCGAAAAAACGCATAGACTGGGCCTGCAAGAGCTGAAAGTTCTTCTTGTCCAGGTCGCGCATCACGCGAGATTCAAAAAAGGCAATCGCGAAATCAAAGATTCGCCAAGAGAGGATAAAGCCCACATAAAAAATAAGCAGCCAGTTAAAGACCGTCTTCGCCTCTGAAACCTGCGGATTTGGAGAGGCAAAAATATCAACCAGCCGGCGAACGAAGTAGGGATAGAAGGCGTCAAATGCGACACCGACGACGAGGCCGGCAATGACCAAAAAAAGAAGACCACGATGGTTCCTCAAGGTAAGCCAGTAAGCGCGCAAGACGCTCCCAACCGAAACACTCATAGGTGAGGAGTTTTTTTTAGACATAAAGCATTGAACTAAAGGAAACTAAGCCTGTCCGTGACACTTCTTGTACTTCTTACCGGAGCCACAGAAGCAGGGGTCGTTACGTCCAACCTCAGGCTGACTGATCGTCGCACTGACGTTGGGCTGCTGAGGTTTGGCCAGGAACGGATTCGCCCCCATGACTGGACGATCGCCGGCCAGGACACCCTCGATCTGAGTCTGGTTCGTCTGGAGCTTCTGAGGCTCGTTGACGATCTGAACAGGTACAGGATGGGGCTGCTCGCGCTGGATCTCGAACTTGAAGAGGGCGTTGATCGCATTACGCTGTATCGTACCGAGCATCTCGGTGAACATCTCGAAAGCCTCGCGCTTGTACTCAATAAGGGGATCTTTCTGGCCATAGCCCCGGAGGGCAACTCCCTCACGAAGACGGGACATGTTGTCGATATGCTCCATCCAGACGATGTCGATTGAACGAAGGTAGACGGAGCGCTCGAGCGAGCGAAGGAGCTTTGAGCCCTCTTCTTCGGTAAAGTCGGGGATACTGCGCTCACGTGCTGCATAGACTTTCCAGAAGTAGTGCTTAACATAGTCGATCATGTCATCCTGACGATCGAATGCGGCGAAGGTTTCCATAGAGAAGTCGTCTTTGGACTCGCCGGCAATCGCCTCAACCAGCTTGTGGATAGCCGCATAGTCCCAGTTTTCAGTCTCGTTACCGGGAGTGTGAGCCAGTACGATCCGCTCGGCCTCCTTTTCCAAAAGGAGCAGCACATTGTTCTTAATATCGGTGGAAAAGAGAATCGTACGGCGACGTTTGTAGACGATTTCTCGCTGCTTGTTCATAACATCATCGTAGTCGACAAGGTGTTTGCGGATTTCAAAGTTACGCCCCTCAACCTTCTTCTGAGCACTTTCGATAGAGTTGGAGATAATGCCATTTTCGATGGGCATGTCGTCGGGGACTTTCAAAAACTCCATCATCTTTTGAACACGCTCGCCACCGAAGAGGCGCATCAGCTCATCATCCATCGAGACGAAAAACTGGCTCGTTCCGGGATCTCCCTGACGACCACTTCGTCCACGAAGCTGATTATCAATACGTCGAGACTCATGCCGCTCAGTACCGAGAATGTAAAGACCGCCCAGGTCGGAGACTCCCTCACCCAGCTTGATATCGGTTCCACGACCGGCCATATTTGTCGCGATTGTAACAGCCCCCATCTGTCCGGCCATAGCGACGATCTCAGCCTCACGCTCATGCTGTTTTGCGTTGAGAACCGTGTGCGGAACCCCGTGATCGGTGAGGAGTTTGCTCAAAATCTCAGACTTTTCAATGGAGATCGTACCGATCAAAACCGGCTGTTTTTTCTTATGCAACTCCTGAACCCGCTTAACGACGGCACTGTACTTTCCACGCTGATTCTTATAGACGGAGTCGGGCAGATCCTGACGAGCCAAGATCCTGTTGGTGGGCATCACCAAGGTCTCGAGCTTGTAGATATTCGCAAACTCACCAGCCTCGGTAAGGGCGGTACCGGTCATACCAGCAAGTTTCTTAAAGAGACGGAAGTAGTTTTGGAATGAGATGGTGGCGAGCGTCCGGCTCTCGCGGTGAACCTCAACATTTTCCTTTGCCTCAAGCGCCTGGTGAAGACCATCGGAGTAGCGACGACCGGGCATCAGACGGCCCGTAAACTCATCGACGATAACGACCTCACCATTCTGCACAACATAATCAGTATCACGCTTAAAGATGGCCTGTGCCTTGAGTGACTGCTCGATATGGTGGACCTCCGCGAAACCACCCTCGGCATAAATATTATCCATTCCAAGCAGCTTTTCGAGTTTCGAGATACCTCCCTCGGTTAGAGTGGCGGCGCGCATCTTCTCATCCACCTCATAGTCCTCACTTTCTTGAAGCTGAGGGATGAGACGAGCATAGCGGTAGTACTTCTCGGTCGACTCCTCGGCGGGGTTGGAGATAATCAGCGGCGTTCGGGCCTCATCAATCAAGATCGAGTCAACCTCATCGACGATGGCGTAATTGAGCTCACGCTGAACCATATGTTCGGGATCGGTGGACATGTTATCGCGAAGGTAGTCGAAACCGAACTCGTTGTTGGTACCATAGGTAACATCGGCGTTATAGGCCTCCTTCTTTTCAAGGTGAGACTGGCCCTGAGAAATAATCCCCACGCTCAGTCCCAAGAACTCAAAAAGTCCGCGCATCCACTCGGCATCACGATGAGCCAGGTACTCATTAACGGTAACAAGATAGACTCCACGTCCTTCAAGCGCATTAAGATAAATGGCCATCGTACAGACCAGCGTCTTACCCTCACCGGTTTTCATCTCGGCAATCTTTCCCTGATGAAGGACGACGGCTCCAAGAAGCTGGACGTCGAAAGGAATCATATTCCACTCAACCTCCTGACCACGTACCATCCACTTTTTTCCCACAAGGCGGCGGCAGGCATTTTTCACTAAGGCAAAGGCTTCGGGGAGGATATCATCGACAGTTTCCCCTTCTTTTAAGCGTTTTTTAAGCTCGAGCGTCTTGGCGGGAAAGTACTCGTCTTGAAGTGTCTCTTGATAGTGGTTTTCCAGCTCGTTGATTTTATAGACAAGCGGCCAGATCTTCTTGATCTCCTTCTCGTTTGGGTCACCAAAGAGCTTGTGGATAAGATTAATCATAGTAGGAAGTAGTTTTAGGAGGATTAGTAGGGCAAAAGCAGTGACAGGATACAGCTAAAAAGCCTACCGAGCAAAGATTCTCTCGAAGCAAAAGGTGGACCGGAGAGCGAAGAATCCGCTCACAGTCTGCCAGCAAGGCCGACTCCGGCTCCTCCTACTCTTTGTAGGGCCTCAAAAGGACAAAAACGGTTTTAACGAGGATTTTGATATCGAGCCAGAGAGACCAGTTTTCGATGTAAAACGTATCGAGCCGGACCTCCTCGTCGAAGGGGAGGTCAGAGCGGCCGCTAATCTGAGCGAGACCGGTAATCCCCGGCTTGATTGAAAGGACAAATTTTTGTTTACGCTGGTACTTCTCAACCTCTTCGGGAAGGTGCGGCCTGGGCCCAACGAGACTCATCTCCCCAACGAGGACGTTCCAAAGCTGAGGCAGCTCGTCTATTGAGGTACGTCTCAAAAAGCGACCAACTCGTGTAATCCTGGGATCATTTTTAATCTTAACGAGTGGTGAGTCTTTGCGAACGTCATTTGAGGCGAGCTCCCCGTAACGCATGCTGTGGGTCCCCGCCTTCATCGTCCTAAACTTGAGGAAGGAAAAACGGCGGCCGCGCTCGCCAACGCGTGTGGCAGGCGTCCCATCATCGAGATAGCGGAAGAGAACGGTCCCGGCCGAGTCCACCTTAATTATGAGCGCAACGACTAACAAAAAGGGCGAGAGGATGACCAGTCCAAGAAGTGAGGCGAAAATATCAAAAATGCGCTTAACCACCTTCCCCCAGCCATCAAGTGGGGTCTTACGCAGTGAGATGAGGGGGATTCGCCCAACCGGCGAGATCTCGATATTGCTCTGCTGAACCTCCAAAACATCGGGCACAAAGTGAAACTCAAGATGCCGCTCACGACAGAGCGCAAGCAGAGACTCGGTCTCCGTGCGCTCGGCTCGCGTCTGGATAACCTCTTCGACAGTGGGATGCTTCTTTAAAAACTCCTCTAACTCCCCGAGCCCCTTAACCCTACCCATGATAGTAACCGCCCCGGTAGCTAAGAGCATCTTCTCTAGATAGTCGACAATCGAGTCGCTCCCGACGAAGACGATCCGCCTCTTGCCGATGCCGTGGGCGAGGAAGAGCTCTTGAATAAGCCGAATAACTCCCCTACCAACAATCGTGAAAATCGCGATGAAAGCGGTTGTGAGGAAGAGAACCAGACGCGAAAACGGAAAGGCGCGAATGACAAAGTAGTAGGTGATGACGGCCATAAGCCAGAGGAGCGAGGCGAAAAGAATTTTGCTGATCTCACGGCCCGTGGTAGTTCGGGTTTTAAGCGAGTAGCCGCCCAAAAAGGCGACTATGATGAGGAAGAGTCCCCCACCCCAGAGTGCGAGTGAGACGTAGGCGTCAAATGAGGGAAAAGAAAGAAGGTCGGGACGCTTGAAGAAGTCGGGAAGCCAGGCCTCCTCAGCACGCAGATAGTAGGCCGCAAGAAAGGCCCCCAGAACGAAGATCAGATCAAAGGGGATGCGAAGGAGGCCGAGGGCGATTTCAAAACGCTTCATAGAATCGTAGCCAAGATACAGGAAACAGGATTCTGAATTCAATCCAGAACCACATAATGGGTATCCCTGAGGGATGATCCTGTTTCATGATCTTCTACAGTATCATAAGCCGAGTTCTGTTCCCCACCGAGGTGGGGTGCGATCATCTCTCTCGATCTCACATTGCTGTGAGACTCTAGCGGCAGGCAGTGTGGTCGTCTGAACCTACGAAACTCCACATCTCCCATCCTGCCTTGCTGCGGAAAGGGTTTACCCGGACATGCACGTCGCCGTGCAGCCTTATCCGTAGCCGTCTCCGCCGAGGCGAAGGGACACCGGACAACTTTTCACCTTTAGCTCCACCGAAGTGAAGCGAGTATCGTCTCTGTGGCACTTTCCCTACCTCACAAGGAGGCGGTCGCCGTTAGCGACTTTCCCGGTTCAGTGCAGCTCGGACTTTCCTCCCCGAGGGCGGTAAAAACCGCGATAGGGGCGATCGCTCAACTGTAAAAGATCACCGGCATTATAGTCGAAAACAAAAAAAACTCCACACCACCGTAAGGCATGTGGAGTTTCAGAAGTCAGATGAGATCTATTGCACTCACCGATCTGAAGGTCACAACATTTTAAAGACCATCAATCACATCACGAGCCTTGGACTCAACAGCCGCTACTGCCGCCTTAGCCTCAGCCTCAATAACAGGACCTTTTTCAAGGAGCGCAACAACCTCGGCAGGAGTCCCGACCTTCCCCTCAACGACGGGCCTTTCGTTGCCAAAATCTGACGGTAGCACCTTAATATGGTACTCGCCGGTACTAGGATCAACTGAGAGTAGACCTTTAGTATAAACCTCCTCGCCGTTGACCTCGTCTCGGAAGGTGATAGACATCGTAGTTATATTGTCCTTTAAGCTAGGAGCACCCATAACAATACCCAAGTCCTCAAGCGCAGAGACCATGGCTTGCTTCTTTGCCTCAAGCGGGGACTTTTTTTGTGCTCGATCAAGAGTGGCAACCGCCCTATCAACAGTGTTCCCCCCTTCTTTCATACCATTAACCAGCTTGAGCCCAGAAGCCCCCTTTACCTCTTGGAGCTCATTTTTGGAAAGAGTATCACTACCACCTTCGGGACTTTTGAAAACAAATCGGACGGCCGAATCAAACAAATTCTTAGTACAGCTGAATAACATAGTTTTTATTGGTATATGTATTTTGCGAGTTAATTTGTTAACTGCTTTTAATATTATAACATATTTTCTGATTAGAATCAATACCTAGGCAAGCCGCTTCCCCATGCGCCTGTACTCCTTCTGGAAAAACTGGCATGCCTTCAGGCACTCTCGAGCCTTATCATTCTCGGGCTCGATGGCCAGAACAGTGCTGAAAAGCTCGATCGCACGAGCGAAGTTTTTGTCATTAAGATAGCAGACACCGAGATCACAGAGGATCAGGCAGTCATCCTGCGAAAGGTTGAGAGCGCGTTCAAGGACGATAATCCCCTTCTTCTTCTGTCCATAATGGAAGAGTGACCAGCCAAGGCAGCGAAGAATCTCAGGATGATTAGACTGAAGCTGGTCGGCACGCTCAAGAGTTTCGATCGAAAGCTCCCACTCTCCAAGGGCAGAGTAGGTAAACCCAAGAAGGTAGTTCGCATTGGCCGAGTCGGGGTCGAGGGCGATGCTCCGCTTAAGAGCCTTGAGTGCTCGCTCATACTCACGAAGTGAGAGATAGTTATCACCAAGCTCCTCATAGGCCTCAACACACTCGAGGTCACTCATGAGAATATTCTGACAGAGTGAGACCGCCTCTTCGTGGCGCCCCTCCATCTTAAGCTCATCTGCTTTCACAATAAGCTGCTCGGTGAACGTATCCATATGTTTTTGTTTTAAGATGTAATTTTTTTTGATTCTCCCGTGTCTCGCCCTTTTTTTAAGCGATCACTCATTATAACTTTTTCACGCCAAAAAATCAATCCCTCTCAACAGATGACAGAGACGGCCAAGGTAAGCCAAAATTCTAGCGAATAGTTTTGAGGTAGGCCCTAAGCTCGGGGCCCAGATCGGGACGCTTCAGTGCGAAATCGATGGTTGCTTGAAGAAAACCAAACTTATCCCCCGTGTCATAGCGCTTGCCCTTAACCTCGTAGCCGTAGAGAGGCTGCCGTCCGGCGAGCATCTCAAAGGCGGAGATAAGACGTATCTCTCCATCGGGCCCCTTGGGTGCCTTCTCAAGAGCGGCCATAACCTCGGGAGTAATGATGTACTTACCAATAATAGCGAGATTTGAGGGTGCCTTACTTGGCGAGGGCTTCTCTACAAAGCCCGTGAGCTCATGCAAACGGCCGGTAGAGCGTCCCGACTTCACAATGCCGTACTTGTGCGTCTGGCTCTTCTCAACCTGCTGGAGGGCTATTACGGGCCCCTGCTCTTTCTCGTAAACATCAATGAGCTGCCTAAGCGCAGGAACTCTGTAGTCCACGAGATCGTCGCCAAAAAGGACGGCGAAGGGCTCGTCACCAACAACCTCCTTGGCACAGAGGATCGCGTGGCCGTCACCAAGTGGCTTGGGCTGACGCACATAGACAAAACGTGCCATCTCGGGAATCATCCTCACGGCCTTCAGAAGCTCACGCTTTCCACGCTCAACAAGCGTCTGCTCGAGCTCGTAGGAGTAGTCGAAATGGTCCTCAATCGACCGCTTTCCACGGCCGGTGACGATAATAATCTCTTCGATGCCCGAGGCGACCGCCTCCTCGACAAGATACTGAATAACGGGCTTGTCGACGATCGGGAGCATCTCTTTTGGCTGAGACTTGGTGACCGGCAGGAAACGTGTCCCAAAACCCGCGGCCGGGAAGACCGCTTTTCTGATCTTGTGAGGTTGGGAGGATGAGGCCATAGCTTAATCTTCTTCAATATGGACAAGGCGCGTGCGAATACGCTCAACACGGGGAACGCGCACGGTCAGGATCCCCATTTTAAATGAAGAGGTTATATCCGCAACATTAACATCATCGGGAAGAATGACGTTGCGGGCGAAAGCTCCCCAAAAACACTCTTGAGTCACGTATGAGCTGGCCTCGGTGGTAAAGTGAAAAGGCCGACGCCCCTCAATAGTAAGCACCCCATTGTTAACTGAGATACTAATATCTTTCGAGCTCACACCCGCAATGGGGGCGACGATGATAATCTCCTCGTCGGTCTGAAAAACATCGAGCGGGAGCTGACCTTTGGGCTCGTTATAATCAGGAATAGCTGAGCTGAGGGCCACAAACGGCTGAGTCCCATCCTGCTCATCGGGCACGAGTTTCATCTCTTTTTTCGACTCTTTCTTTGGGGAACGGGCTGCCATAAGTAGGTATTAGTGAGACTTCTTCTTTGTGGAATTATTTTTCTTGCTCGCAACCTGTTTCTTCTTCATGGGCCCCTCACCAAGAACGTGCAGAAACTCTTCTCGGCTGATCGTCTCTTTCTCTAAGAGCAGGTCGGCGATGGCCTTGTGCTTCTCAGTGTTCTTGGAGAGAAGCTCCTGAGCACGCTTGTATGCGGTCGTAATGAAGTAACGTATCTGAGCGTCAATTTGAGAAGAGATCTCCTCGGAGTAGTTCCGTACATGGCCAAGATCGCGCCCCAGGAAGACCTCCTGTTTTTGCTCACCATAGATAACGGGGCCAAGGTCGCTCATACCATAGGCAGTGACCATCTTACGTGCAATCTCACTGGCCTTCTCGAGATCGTTGGAAGCCCCGGTGGTGATATTTTCCTTGCCGTAAACAAGCTCCTCCGCAACATACCCACCCAAGAGAGAAACCAGCTTAGCTTGATACTTTGCCTTTGAGTAAAGATGCTTATCCTCCTCGGGCAAGAACCAAGTAACACCGAGCGCCATACCACGAGCAACTATCGAAACTTTGTGAACAGGATCAGAACCGGGAGTGAGCTGTGCGGCAAGAGCATGACCGGCCTCATGATAGGCGGTAATCTCACGCTCCTGCTTAGACATGACTTTCGACTTTCGTTCAGGCCCCATCAAAACCTTCTCGATGGACTCCTCAAGCTCGCGCATGCCAATCTTCTTCTTACTTTTACGAGCGGTAAGAATTGCAGCCTCATTGAGGAGGTTTTCAAGATCTGCTCCGACAAATCCCGAGGTCTGCTTGGCAATCTTCTCAAGATCGACCTCAGGCTCCAGCGGCTTGCCTTTGCTGTGAACGACGAGGATCTGGCGGCGGTCTTCAATATCAGGCTGGTCGACAACTACGCGACGATCAAAACGTCCCGGACGAAGGAGGGCGGGATCCAGAACATCGGGACGGTTTGTTGCCGCCATGACGATAATATTTGTTTCAGTCTCGAAGCCGTCCATCTCGGTAAGAATCTGATTGAGCGTCTGCTCACGCTCGTCGTGCCCTCCTCCAAGACCTGTTCCACGCTGGCGACCAACGGCGTCGATCTCATCTATAAAGATTATGCAGGGAGCATTGCGCTTAGCCTTTTTGAAAAGGTCACGTACGCGAGAAGCTCCAACACCAACAAACATCTCAACAAACTCAGAACCGGAGATATTAAAGAAGGGCACCTTGGCCTCCCCGGCAACGGCACGAGCAAGCAGCGTTTTTCCACAACCCGGAGGACCAACGAGCAAAACACCCTTTGGTATCTTGGCGCCCATACTTAGGTATTTCGCGGGATTTTTGAGGAAGTCGACGATCTCAATGAGCTCATTTTTTGCCTCTTTTGCACCGGCGACATCGTCGAAGGTCGTCCGTTTTTTCTGCTGATCGTAAAGACGAGCCCGGCTTTTTCCGAAGGACATCGCCTGATTATTACTCGACTGCGCCTGTCGGAACATAAAAAAGAAGAAGCCGATAATCAGAACGAGTGGGACGGCACTTATAAGGAGGTTGAGCCAGAAGTCACCTTCTTGGGTATCCTCCACCTGAATTTTCAGCTCGGCACGAGCTTCTTGCGGAACATCTCCAAGAACATCGTTGATACTTTGTCGAATCTCTTTAATGGCGAAGACCTTACTTCCGTCCTTCATCGTCGCCTCAAGACGAGTGTCCTTTACCGTTACGGAAGTGATATCCCCCACCTCGACAGCATCAACAAAACCTGAGAGCGGAATTTCCGTGGGCTTCTGCTCGGCGGGGCTCAAGTAGAGAAAAAATGCACTTATTATGAGCGCAATAAGAATGAGGGTGCTAAGACCACTGCGGGGTTTGGGCATGTGAGGAATACTTGGCATAGATGTTTGTTAAAGCAATTGCCATTATGCAACAGTTTGAGGGAAAAATCAAAAAGTAGACAAAATAACTTTTATAGTTATAATATCCACCTATGCTCGATGGAACAGAAGGAAAATATGGAGGAGGTAGTTCGGGGAGCGGAGTCATAAGCAGTCGGCAACCGACCTACTGGGACAGGGCCCGTATAGAGGAACTGGCACTCGGCGCACGAGCAGAAGTTCCACTACCACCGGAGGTGACGTCTGACCCCCTATCGGAGATAATCCATCAAGTTGTTGCGGGTATTTTTGGCAACAAACGACTCGACCCAACAAGCATCGTAGAAGCCGTATCTTGGGAACTAGAGCCCCGGAGGGCAGAGATTTTGGCCGAACTTGAGCGCACACCGGCCAGTGTCGATACCCTCCGTGCCGGAGTCCACCGCCTTGCGGTCCGCATTTTCAGAGAAAAGGTAGCAACTGAGCCGGAACGCCCCCGAGCGGAACGCTATAGCCAAGGTGAGATCGCAGAACTCACGAGTCGACTCGTTCAGGGAAAAGAAGAGCTCCTGGCAGATTCCGAGCCCTTTCAAAAACGCTTCGCGGAGCTCATTGAAGACCCTACACTTGCCTGGCTGCATATGGATCGAGATAAAGATCCTGAAACGCTCCTACTGGCAAACTTTGTGCTGAGTCGCGTATGGACCGCCCCCGAGCTGACCGACCTACACCGCGCAGCCTTCTGCCTGGTGAAGATTCAGCACATGCCGATAGCAAAGGTACAGAAACGATTGGGAAAGATGAAAGGCGCGACAAAAAATGACAAGGCTCAGGTCGAGCAGATAACACAACTTGTAGACGAGACGATGAAGCTCCTTGAGTCGACGACCTCGGAGGAGCTAGAAAAGTTCGCACAGGAAAGTGATTTCGTTAGAGATCCTAAGCCACGAAGTCAGAGAGCACCCAGACGCAAAGACCCACTTCCTTCGGTGAGTGAGCTCGTTGGGGCGGACCTGAAGGTTCAGGAAGATATCGACACCACCAACAGTGGAAACAGAGTTTTAGCCGAGGCGAGACGTACCTACAGACTACTGCTGGCCCAGAACGGCAACACCCGTGCACGCAACGAGCTGGTCGCTGAGTTGGGAAAGTTCTCGCTTAAGATGGCAGCCAGGCACTTTATAGGACAGCTCCCTAAAACTACCAGCGAGGATACACGACAGGGCTGGCTCGTGGAGATAGCCCAAGAGGCGGCGCTACTGACAGTCGAAAAGCTCTACCTGATTGACCCACGAAAGAGTAGTCCCACAACCTACCTGGGAGAGACACTAAAACGAACGGCCGGCGCCAGAGTCGTTCCGGAGAGCCATCACCAGGTTCCGCTCCACAAAGGATTCATGAAGGAATTTATTCACCTTGTAAGGGCCCGTCCGGAACTTACGGCAGACGGCATCTTCGCACAACTGAGAGCAAATCGACCTGGACTAAAAAAAGACCAGGTAGGAGGCGGTAAGGTCTATAATCAGGAGTTAATTCGACAGGTCCGCACTGGCCTTCTCTCAGACCGTCGTCCCGTACGCCTCGACCACGCGGATATCGAGGACAGCCCCGAGGCAGCGCTAGTACACACCTTCTTGAAGCGCCCCGAGCTCACGACAGAGCCTCCTGAACTGGCCCCCGATCCAACGCATTTCATAAACCTCCTTCCGCCCGCCCATGCGGCATTTTTGCACATAGTCAGGCAGGCTTTCGATGAGGGGGCAGAGGGACATAACTTCAGGCCAGTAGTTGCCGATGTGCTGGGCTGCCATAGAGAAAACGTCCGCAAAACCTTTGAGTTGATACGCCGGCAGCTTGAGGAACCGACCAGCGCTGAAAACCGCTCGTACTACTTAGTGACTTCCGAGGAGAAGTTTCAGGCGTGGGTGGAGGCTCAGGGCTTCTCCGATAAAACTGTGCAGATGGTTAAACGTTACATGGGGCTCGATCCCGAGACTCACTATGTAAAAGTCATGAATAGATGGACGCAGGCGCTCCTAACGGATACAGAGCGAGCCGACGAGAGTTGCGTCCAAGACACCCTCGAAATACTCAAACGAGCATCCAGAGAGCTCATAGCCGAGGGCATCGTTGTCAAACAATACGAGGCCAACACTTACGGGGCCATCCAAAAACTCCTTTACGAGCTGGAAGATGATGGCGCTATCGCCATGGCACAGCACTCATAACACTTCTACCGATGCTTGATGACTATAATTTTGAAGATCTCGCGGAGGGTGGCCTGAGGGTAGAGAACAGCTACTGGCGTCCTCTGGAAACACCGCTGAAACGGGCATCTCCGCCTGACGTGCCTGCCGCCCCAACGTTACCGGAGGCGGTCGAAGCGGTTGTTTGTGAGGCGGTTGAGAGCGTTTTTGGAAAGCGAGTGAAAGTACTCGACAAAGAACCCGTCTATAGAGACCTCCGTGCCATACTAAGTGGACGCGAAGATGAGTTGGTCTCAAGGCTCAATAGAAACCCCGATGAGGTCAGAGCCGAGGTGCGGAGGCTCGCAATCGCGGCTTTCCGAGAGCACCACGTCGCATCCGGAGACCGCGAGGGAAGACCTACCTACAGCCCCGAAGAGCTCGACGATCTAACCAGTCGCCTTTACGCAGGCCAGGAGCAGGCAAAAACCGCGCCCGAAAGTCTGATGGTGCGCTTCCAAGAAATGATGGCGGATTCAGAGTACAGCTGGCTCAGAATGAAGATCGACAAGCCTGCCGAAGACCTCTTGCTCACAAACTACTGCATCGACCTGATTCTGGCCTCACCGGATCTCACCGACGAGCACCGCATCGCCTTCGTGTATAGTCTGATCAGAAAAAAAACGGATGAGGATGTAGAAGGCCGTCTTGCTACCGTCGCGCACCATAGAAAGGTGAAGCCCACCGAAAAGACACCTAGACAACTGGTGGATGAGACGCTCGCCCTTTTGAAAAAGACAGAATCTTCCCATCTAGCGGCTTACGCAAAACAAGCCGACTTTAGCAAAGAGCCACGCCAACCGGCAACGCCCGGAAGAATGGATAAGCTGACCGGTGACCCGACACGACTCGTTGAGGCTGAGATCGAGCGCCACGATCCGAAAGCCGCCCCCAAAGAAGCCAAAGTGCTCAAAGACGTGCGCCGAACACTGCTCAGCGTCGCACTACAGCACGGCAGCATCAGCGCCCGCAACAGCCTTATAACTGAACTCAACCGCTTTATTCTATTATCAGTCAGCAAGTTATACTGGAACAAGCTCCCTGCAGATCGCAGCCGGGAAACACGAAGAAAAGACATCCTCGATATGGCGTCGGGCGCACTGGCTCGCGTTCTAGAAAAGCTCTGCCTCTTCGATCCTCAGAAAAGCGGCATCATAACCTATGTACGCCCCTGGATACTGGCATACATTGACCAGTACGAGCTACCCGCTCACCGCGACGTTCTCCCCATAAAAAAGGGGAAGTTCCAGGAGTTTTTGTTTTACACGCTCACGCATCCCGACGAGTCACCCAAGGCGATCGTAGCCCGCTTCTCAATGAACCTTCAGCCCGACTCGGAGGGCTCAAAGATGTACACTCCTCAGCTTGTCGAGGAGATACGGAATGGGAAGCTACAGCCAAACAGGGGGAGTCGCTCTCGATACAGACGATGATGACGACCAGCCGGGCTCAGCACAGGCGAATGCCATCTGCGCACTGGAGGAACTCCATACAGAGACGCCAGAGGTACGAGACCCACTCAACTTCCTAAAAGCACTCCCCCCTTCAGCCCGTTACTTGTTGGAAATTATACGAGATGAGTTAAGAGATCTGGAACTCAACGATGGCTATATGTCGGCAGCGGCAGGAAAACTCGGCTTTAAAAACCGCCAGAACGTCGGGAACCGTTTGACAGACATTCGCCTCCGCCTTGCGGACCCATCAGCTGCGAAAAATCGAACGTTCTTCCGCCTGACTAAAGAAGACGAGAGCGAGCTTAACGCCTGGGCAGAGGGACAAGAGCTCGAGCCGCAGATCTTCAACGCCCTCAAGCGACGTCTGGGACTTTCAGTCGAGACAAATTTTGAAAAAGAGATTAATACTCGAAGACACCTGCCGCCTGAAGAAGTTGAAGATCCAAAAGCACTCGCGCGATTGCGCGCCCGTCTAGCAAACCTCCAACAACAGCTTCTGGAGCTCTATATTATTGAGGAAGTTTTTGAACGGGATGCCTATCAGGAGGCTCAGTCCTACCTCCGAGAGCTTGAAGAAACCTTGCAGATACCGAGGCGCGAGGCCGTTAATTCTACCAACTCACTGTCCAACTACTATGCTTGATGATGGAGGAAAAACTCGTGATCCCGGAGGTGAGAGCAGCTGGGTTGCCGGCGTAAGACCGACACAGGCGCCTACGATTACGGCAGCACGCCGAACTGATGGAACAAACCTCGACAAAACCTCACCAAAGGGCATTGGTGCCGATCCTGTTTTTGAGAGAGCAGCCCCTGAACTACGTCAGGAAGCCATGCAGCTCAAGGAGCTCGTTCGCATGGCGACGGAAAAGGTGCTGGGAGTAAAACGTATGAAAGAAGACACCTCACGGTTCTTCTCAATACTGGAGGGAGCGAGACGCAAAGCGGAACCAACGCTCATAGACCTGATGAGAAGAGGCAGAGTTGATGAGCTTCGTCAGCAGATTCAGAAACTCGCCGTCGGTGCCGCACGGGATGCCTACTATACTGAACCGGCAAAAAGTCCCGGGCGCACAACCTACACGCAAGAACAGATCGGAGACCTACCGAGAAGGCTAATTCTGGGAACCGAGCGTGCGGGGGAAAAGCCCACACAACTCGTTAAACGGCTACGAGGCATCATCAAAAAGGGTGACACTATGAGCCTTCTGGCGATGGACATAGATAAAACGCCGGAAGACCTCTTCCTGACCACCTACTGTCTCGATCGTATTTTGAAAGACCCTAATCTTAGCGACCTGCACCGCATGGCCTTCCGCGAGAGAGTCCTACGGAAAAAACCATACGGCGAGGTGGCGAACTCGCTCAAAGCTATTGATAAGGAAGATAGGTTCAAGAAACATGCCGATGCGGAAAAGGCCGCGGCCGCTCTTGTCGACCAAGTTATGGTGGTACTCTCCGACGTTTCGGCCAACGATATTAAGACTTACGCGGAAAAAGTCGACTATACAAAAGAAGAGCGCCCACGCACGGGGGACCATAAGATTCGAAGCAGCAGACCTCTCCCGGGTGTTAGCGAGCTGGTCACTACCGACCTCGATGCTCAAGAACCCGATGATAAAAACGGAAGGCGGCAGGTAGAAAAAATGCTCCGCGACTTTCACGCCGTTGCCGCCCAGAATGGAGATACTCGAGCCGCCCGCCTCCTCGCAGCCGAGATGGGACGCTTTGGTATGCGACTGGTCATAAAAGAGTTCCGCGGAAAACTCCCCAGAGGTATGCACCAAGAGGATAAAACACGTGTCCTGCTCGAAATTACGCAGAGCGCTCTGCAACTGATACTGGAAAAGCTTTACCTTTTCGATGCGACGAAGAGCAGCTTTACAACGTATGCGGCACGATGGATCAAGCAGCACCTGGGCGAAACTATGATACCAAAAGTCCTCCACTTGGTACCCCTGAATCGCGGACTGGGAGCCAACTTTGTACGCTATGTCTTGGCGAGCGATCCGGAAGTTCCAGCGGAGGATGTCCTGGCCAACATACAGAGAAGGCAAAAACAGTACAGCGCGCCTTGCTATACAGCTGCACTTGTAGCGGATATCCGACAGGGTAGGTTGGGAAATCGCGGAGTGGTGTGGATCGATGCAGCCAACGGAGAAGAAGATGACCAGGCCAGTGCACAGGCTCATGCCGTTCTCGGTGAGCTTTCAGCGGAAGCACCGGTCTGTACTAACGAGCTGCTCAACTTCACAGATGAGATGCCACCGGCAGATGGACACCTGCTAAAACTCATGGCCAAGGCACTCGAGACCGTCGAAGAACACTTTACGATTAGACTGGTCAGCCATCAGCTGGGGATCTCATACCAAGGGGTGAAACAACAGTTAAAGAGAATACTGACGTTCATCGAGGATCCAGAACAAGCTGATGAGCGCGCTTTTTTAAGACTTCCAGATAAAAGAAAATTTGATGAGTGGACACGACAACAAGGATGGACGCCAAAAATCGCAGCCTACTTCCTAACCTACTGTGGGATTGATCCCCAAAACGGTTACCGTGACAGCAGCAAAGACATCGCACGAGTCCTATCACCGGAGGATGGTAAAAACGAGGAGCTCGTTCTGAAACTAAGAAAAACGTTCACACAAGCACGACGAACGCTCGTCGAAAACGATATCTTCGAAAGAGTCTTCGAGGCCGACTGCTACCATTCCATCCAGCAGCATCTTCGAGAGCTACGAGACGAAGGCATCATCCCCGAGGTTGCTTAGCAAAAGGAGTAAACGACAACCAGTTCCCCGTAAGAACAAACTCCCCTCCCGCCACAATAATGCGCTTGTTCCCAACACCTCGCTCCAGCAAGCGCTCCAACTCAGCGAGCCGCTTTTGCGAAAGTGCATAATTAGCCCCGGTGGCATGCGCATACGTATGGCGCAAGACGGCTGCGCGAAGAGCTGAGGGAAGGGCCAAAAAGGCAGCCCGAGAAAAATACTGTAGCCCACGCCGGTGCACCTCAAGGAAGGTCTCAGCCTCGGCTTCCAGCCAGCTTGTGAGCTCGTCAAAAATAGTACGGTTCCTCAGGAGAGTCAGACGGAGTGAGGGGTTGATCTTCTCCGCAACCGGCAGCAGCTTGTGCCTAATAAGGTTACGTCTAAAACGCAAGTTAGTGTTGGAGCGGTCGGTGCGCCAAGAGAGCTTCCTACGCCGGAGGTAGCTTACAAGCTCACTCTTTTTAACACCCAAAAGTGGCTTCAGATAAAGCCCCGAACGCACCTTCATTCCCGCCAAACCGGCAGGCCCCGAGCCCCTGAAAAAGTTGAAGACCATCGTCTCGAGCTGGTCATCTTCCGTGTGAGCCGTAATGATTGCAGCCGCACCGCGCTTCGCCGCACACCGCTCAAAAAAAGCACGCCGCGCCTCCCTCCCCTTCTCCTCGAGCCCACTCTCCTTTTTAGAGAGGCTGATTTTTTTCACCTCACACTCACAGCCGAGCTGCCCCGCGAGCTTCCTTACCCAGCGCTCATCAGCATCTGAAGCCTTCCCACGAAGGCCGTGGTTGATGTGAGCCACGACAATCGTCAGCGGATACGTTTTGGCGAGGCGCACCATAAGGTGTAGAAGTGCGGTGGAGTCCGAGCCCCCCGAGACGCCAACAACGACGGTGTCGTTGGGCGAAAGCTGGGCCTTTAACAGATCGAAAACCTCACGAATCATAGGGCACGAGTATATCACGAAAGATCTCCCTACTGAACACGCTCAATCCGCTCGTCATCATCAGCGGTCGAGTTCAGAATTTCTTTTCCACATTTGACACAGTGGTGCTTGAGCATAAAACCTTTCGAGCCCTTGTACTCAAGAGCTATCGGCTGCATGGCTCCACCGCATGAGCTCTGACGATCACCCGGTGTCTCCACATCAACATGCAACGAGTAGAGACAGGCACGACAGTGATTGCGCTCTCCACGAATCAGGGGCGGATTCATAACCTTACAGACCTGACATACAAACCCCTCGTTATGCCTCTTGAACTCCTTCCTACTCATGATTGCTAGTATACGGGATAAATGGTATACTATATAGATTTAAAAATAAAAAAATATCCCATGATCGAGTCGGAGATCCAACCAAAGCAAAAATCTTGGTACACCACAGGAATGATCGCACTTTTCGTCGTCCTGATGGGCTTTTCCCTCTACTACGAAATAAGCCAGAGTAGCCTCTCAAACAAGATTGCACGCCTCGAGACTCAGAAAGAGCAGCTCCGATCTACGGAAAATGAGGATCGCCGAACGGCTCTGCGCGCCCGTGCTCTCGTAGTTTTAGATGAGCTCAATCGCATAAAATCAGATCAACGGCTATGGTCAAAGGTGATAGACAAGATCGAAAAAACGATCCCCGTCTTCAGCACCGATGAGACCTACGAGCCGCTTGTAAGCTTCCGCACCTACAACGGAAACGAAGAAGGACGCATTTCTGCGAATGCCACAACGCGTCCCAACGCAGCCGATCCTTTTGCCGATGTGGCTACGACGATCAAGGCCTTTAGCCTCGACCCCTCATTTAGCCACGTCTTCGTCCCTTCAATAACCAAAACACTCACGCCCCAAGGCGAGACCGTTTTGAGCTTCAACATAAGCTTTGAGTACAACGAACAGAAGCTTGTCTCTCGCCCAACAACACCGGCACAGACGACTCCCCCCGCACAGAGTTCAGTTCCAGCCGAGACGGCCCCTACGCCTGCCTCAAGCGAGGCTGAGGAGAGCCCGGGGACAGCTCAGCCGACGGCTCCCAAGAGCCCAACTCCGACAGCTCCAGCGGCCACGCCCCCAGTCGCGCCGCAGTCCTAACTTCTAATCGAACTTTAACGCCCCTCCCATGATCTACCGCGAACGCTCAATCAACACGACCCTGATAGCCAGCCTCCTGGGCATGGCCGCGCTCATACTCTTTTTTGCACACACCCGCCCCGCTCATCAAGCGCTCTCCGGACTTGCGGAGAAGGTATCGGTACTCGAAGGAGAGATCCAGACTATCCAGGAACACAACACCGGAACAAACCCCAACGGGCTGAGTGAGATTGACGAGAAAGAGCTCGATGAGGCCATCCCCCAGACGATTGAACAGGAGAGCCTTGTAAATGACATAAATAAGATAGCCCGAACTACGGACGTCTCATTCAACGCCCTGAGTTTCACCATCCAACGCAACGCCGTCCTTCCAACCGTCTCAATCTCGGCAAGCTTCCAAGGCACCTACCAGAGCCTCTCACGCTTCATCAGAGAGCTCGAGGTTAATCCCCGCAAAATTGTCATCAGCAACGCTTCGGTATCACGTGCAACAAGTGAGGGAGGGCTCGAGCTGGTAAACCTGACCCTCTCCATGGAGAGTTATTTCCGTGAATCATAATAAATGAGCATCCCACAAAAACATCTCGACGAGCTACAAAAGCTCCTCGGCAAAGTTCAGGAAGCGGCTGTAGACGAGGTATTCATCTATGGTGTTACCAGTCGCACAGGACGCACACTCCGCCAGCGCATCGACGACTTCCTCATCGACCGCAGCTCAGTTCCCATCGCAGAAAAAGCCTACTTTTTCCAGCTTTTGGCGACGATGATTCATGCGGGAATCCCGCTGCTTCGCTCACTCAAAATTCTTCTTGTTAAGACCGAGAATCGCCGGCTCAAGCGAATTATCGCCACACTCGGCCATGATATCGAGCATGGTGCCTCATTTTCAGATGCGCTCAACCGCTTCCCTGAAATATTCTCGGACTCACAGCGTGGAGTGCTAAGATCGGCTGAGGCGACGGGCTCACTCGAGCAGACGCTCTACAAGATCGCAGATAACTTGGAGCGTCAGCAGGGGCTCCAGTCAAAACTTACAGCCGCCCTGCTCTATCCGGTTACCGTCTTTATCGCACTCATCGTGAGCGTCGGAATTATTCTGACCTTCGTCGTACCTCGAATGCAGGAGCTCTTCAATGAGAATACGATCGAGATGCCGCCGATAACACGCTTCTTTTTAACAATCAGCCTCTGGCTCACTACAAACTGGTGGCTCTTCCTGATACTGACTATCTTCGCCGTCATCGGGTTTCACTTTTACGTCAGCTCACCCGAGGGACGCTTCTCATGGGACTTCCACAAGCTCCGCATTCCGTTTGTCGGAAAGCTACTGCGAACAATTTACGTCCTCCGCTTTGTGGAGTCGCTCGGTCTTCTGATCGAGAGCGGTCTCCCCATCAATCGAGCTCTTGAGTACGTGAGCCAGTCGATCGGGAACGAGGTTTACAAGGTCAAAACATATGAGGCGCTTGCAAACGTCCAGACGGGCTCACCGCTCTCAGCGACACTCGCAACCGCCCCCTTCCTCTTCCCCGAGACGGTAACCAACATGCTCGCAGTTGCTGAGCAGTCAGCAAGCTTGGGAGATATCTCGATAAAGGTGGGCCGCCACTACCAGCACGAGGTCGACGACACACTTAAGCGAATGACGACGCTTCTCGGTCCGATCCTTATTCTGGTGATCGGAAGTGCCGTCGCCTTCTTTGCCATCGCAATTCTCTCGCCGATCTTCTCGCTCACAACCTCGATCACCTAACCCCGACTCAGATGAAGCGCCAACGCAGTACCGGGGCGAAGGCGGGGTTCACTCTGCTCGAGCTCATCATCGTAATAACCGTCCTCATGCTTGTTACGGCTCTCGGCTTGGGGAGTTACGGACTGGCCCGCGCCAGCTTGATTATGGACCTGCAAAGTGAGCGGCTTGTTGCAACACTCAACTCACTCCGCGATCAGGCAAAGACGCACACGGACTGTATCGGAGTCGACTTCACGAACGATGCTTATCCAGAGCTCCTCAGACAGCCGTATACCAATCCACGTGAGGGGTGCAGTGGAGATATAGAGCGAACAGAATTCCCCAACTGGTCTAAAGACGTCGTCACGAGCCAGCTGAGTCTCGACGGCCGTGAGCTCAGCACTCCACTCGTCATCTTCTTTATCCCGCCAACGGGAGTCGTACGCATCGACCCCGCAGCACAGGTAACAACTATCACGATAAGTCTCACCCGCTACGGCTACGTCCGCGAACGCACTATAGAAATCGACGCCACAACCGGACGGATCCAGCGTCTTCCACCTTCTGCACAATGAAACTCGTCCTCACCTCCATCACCAACGCACTCAAAAAAAGACTCAGAAAAAGTCTGAGGAAGAGTCGTAGTCGAGCGGGCTTCACCTTGCTCGAGACGCTCATCAGCATCTCGATTATCGCACTGGTGATAACCGCCGCCGCTGAACTGACGCGGAGCTCGATCAAGATTGGAAGTGTCACAATGAACCAGTTCCTCGCCTTCCATCAAGCCGAGGAGGGGCTCGAAATAACGCGAACAATCCGCGACAGCAACTGGCTTCGCAACCGACGTTGGGATGAGGGGCTCGCAGCTGGAAGCTACAGAATCGTCCCGGATGAAGAGGCGGGCTCACACCTCCCCTGGAAGCTCAGCGACGACCTGTTTGAGCCGGCCGACGAAGAGTTCCACCGTATCGTAACGATCAGTTATGCGGAGGAGCCCAACGGCACAAACGTTATGAATATTGTAAGTACCGTTTCGTACAACGAACGGGGAAAAGACAAGCAGGTCACCCTTCAGACCGAGCTCACCGACTGGAAGCAGGGCCCAATTTAAAACAAAAAACAGTCTCTAAAATCATGTTTTCCGTTAAAACTTTCATCTCGACTCTCAAGCAGAAAAGCCGTGCCCAGCACGAGGGCTTTACGCTGATCGAGTTGATAATCGCGCTAAGCGTCTTCATGCTCTTCCTCACACTCTCAACCGGTGCCTACATCAACTTGGTGCGCGCGAATCGCGAGGCGGGAGAAAACCAAAAAATCTATAGAGACATACGCCGCGTCTTCGACACCCTCGCGGAAGACATTAGAAGCAAGGCGATCGACTTCACCTGTGTCGACCAGAACTCTCCCTATATCGATGCCTCGTGTCTGACCAACTTTGAGGGAGAGCACCAGACGGTAATCGCACTCATCGACACAAAAACCAGCCCACTCGAACGAACGCTCTATCGATTCGCCAATGGTGGAGTCGAAAGCATACAGCAGACTCTCGATCTGAACGGTTTCGGCTGGACGACCCTCAGCGGCTGGCACTCTCTCACCGCCGATACTACGGTCTTTGATGGGGGCTACTTTGAAGTTTTTCCACTCAATGACCCCTATGCTCAAGAAAATGTTCAAGATGATGAGATCCAGTGGCAGCCCTCAGTCGGAATCACGCTCAAGTATAAACGGTACACATTTAAAACAACCTACAGTTCACGCTTTTACGGAACAACCGCTCTCTATTCCCTATGAGTAAGACACGCACACCTTCCTCACTCCTCACCGCCAAAACAGCAGCGGCGAGCCGAAAAAAACTCCGCAACAGGGAGGGTAGTTCACTGCTGATTGCACTTATTATTATGGGAATCCTGCTCACACTCGCCCTGGGTATCAGTGAACTCTTGATCGGGACTCTCCGAGACAACCGGCTCCTACTCGAGCGAACAAAGGCTTGGTATGCGGCTGAGAGTGGTATCGAACGGGCACTCCTGAGCATCAGCATAAATCCTCCGGGTTATGAGGAAGAAAAAGAAGGCGAACTCAGCGAGGCCGAGGCCAAGTATGCCTACGGCATCTCGGCAGCAGAGACGAGCGTCCCCCATCGCGAACCGTATGAGATCCAGATCGAGGCGGACACCTACAACGAGCTCGCTGTTGGTGAGGCGATAACCATTCCCCTCTTCAAAGGGACCGATCCTGACGACGGCGTTCAAGAGTTTCGCGCAGATTTCTACCTCTCACCCACACTCCGACTCAGAAACGGCTACATTTCAAGTGATCTCGACATCCTCCGCTGGAAGATTTTCGGTATCGCCACCGACGGCTCGGGAGCCACTGAAGTTATTAACGAGTTCGTACCGGAAGATCCAGGCAGCAGCGCCGAAAGCCCAACCTGTATTGGAACATCCGTGGAGTGCTACAACGGCGCGACCTTTTTCCAACGCATCCTGGGCTCCGATGGAGCCGAGGAGTACAACGTTATCGAAGCCTACCCGATCCGCGAGTTTCTACGCACGCACAAGCAAAACTTCCTCGTTCTGACCAACTTCGTGAACGTAAACCTGATTAGTGGAGGCGGGCTTACCAGTGCCGAGAAAAAACAGCTGGCAACAATCCGCTACCGGATCCGCGAGAGTCAGGGAGTAGCGCGCCTCACAAGCCCGATAGTTGAGATACGGTCGGACGGAACTGTCGCAGAAACTACTCAGAGCATCGACATAAAATTCGGGCGGGAACGCTTCTTGCCGGTCTTCAACTACGCCCTCTACGGCACCTCAAACTAGGAGCTCTTGCAACCCTGCCCCCTCCCCATGTAGGCTGATGGAGTCTCAACTTTTTTCGTATGTCAAAGTTCTACATTACCACCGCGATCGCCTACACAAACTCCACGCCCCACATCGGTTTCGCGATGGAGCTGATCCAAGGTGACTGCCTGGCGCGCTATCACAGGCTCGTTGGCGACGAGGTTTTTTTCCTGACGGGAACCGACGAGCACGGCCTCAAGATGGCTCAGACGGCCAAGGAGAAAAAAACGACGCCCCAGAAGCTTGCAGATACGAACGCCGCTCACTTTAAGCGACTCGCCGAGTTTGTAGAGGCGAGCAACGACGACTTTATCCGCACTACCGAGGAGCGTCACAAGAAAGGCGCACAGAAGCTGTGGAATAAGCTGGTTGAGGCCGACACGCTCTACAAAAAGACCTACGAGGGCCTCTACTGTGTAGGATGTGAGGCCTATATTACCGAAAAAGATCTTGTGGACGGACTCTGCCCCAACCACAAAAAACCGCCGATCACTTTTAAGGAGGAGAACTACTTCTTCCGCTACACCAAGTACATGCAAGAGGTGAAAGAGCGGATAGAAGACGGCCGCCTGCAGATTCTGCCCGACTCACGCAAAAATGAGATGCTCGGCCTTCTGGAGCAGGGCCTCAAAGAGAAAAAAGATATCAGCTTCTCACGCCCCACAAAAGATCTTTCATGGGGAATCCCCGTACCGAATGATCCCGAGCAGACGATGTACGTCTGGTGCGACGCCCTCTCCAACTATATAACCGGACTCGGTTACGGTGAGGAGTCGGAGCTTTTCAACACCTTCTGGCCGGCAAACGTCCACCTGATCGGCAAAGATATTCTTCGTTTTCACGGCGGAATATGGATCGCGATGCTCATCGCCGCGGGAGTGGGACCGCCCAAGGCGATCTACGTCCACGGGTACATAACATCCGAAGGGCAGAAGATGAGCAAGTCGCTGGGGAACGTTGTCGATCCATTTGAGACGGGGAAAAAATACGGCGTCGACGCCTTGCGCTACTTCCTCCTCCGCGAGATTCCAACTACGGACGATGGCGATTTTTCTCAAGACCGTTTTATGGCCGTCTACGACAGCGAGCTGGCAAATAACCTCGGTAACCTTGTCAGTCGCGTCCTGACGATGACCCAGAAGTATGCGGAAGGGAAGGTTCCGGCGAGCTCAAAAAATGAGGCGCTCGAGACGCGCGTTCTGGAGACCTGGAAAGAGTACCAGAAAAACTTTGAGCAGTTTAACCTGAAAGGCGCACTCGAATCCGTCGTCAACCTGCTCAACACGGCAAACCAGTACCTGGAAGAACAGAAGCCCTGGATACTTGCCAAGACGGATCCCTCGGCGGTCCTCAAAACTCTCTACCACACACTCGAAATCCTCCGCCACATAAGTCTGATGATCATGCCCTTTATTCCCGCCACAGCGCAAAAACTCCAAGACGGGCTCAACTGGCACGGCACAAAACTCTACCCCGACAACATCAACTGGGGCATCCTAAAAGAAGGAACGCAGACACAGAAACTCCCCTCCCTCTTCCCACGACTGGAGAGCAAGGAAGACGCGGCCTAAGGGCGTTTTTTAAGAGTCTGCCGGGGCTTCTACAGCTGCCGGAGCGGGCTGTGGAGTAGAGACGGGCTGGTCCGCCGTAAGCAGAATCCCGATAATCAGACGGATAATTGAGAAGGCGAAAATAATGAGGACGAGGCCACCAACTTCCCAAGCGAGAGCCTTTTTTTCCTGCGTTATCGTCTCCTCACTTCCGGCACCGATAACCAGACGCCATCCCGTGGAGGCGATCATGTAGATGGCGATAACTCCAGCTATACCGGTAACTATATTAACTATGCGCTGGGTCAAAATAATGCGGGCTTTATCGGGATCTTGAATATCCTCCTTAACACTGCCGGAAATGGTTGGCGCACCTGTCGGCAGGTACTCCGAGGGAATGCCGTATGCCGCCTGAAGCGTCGCGGGTGCAACCAAAATCTGAGCGACGAGGACGAGAGTGAGGAGAAGTTTTTTCATGAGAAAAAATGAGAGCTATTACTGAAAGACGAGCTGAAGGACACCACGAACGACACCATAGGCTGTTATCATCACGCCAAGCCCAACAACAGACCAGACGAGCATCGTCTTAAACTTCTTGTACTCATCTTCATTTCCTTGGGCGACGATGAGCATTACTCCGGCATAGATTATAAGACCGACAGTGATCGTAGCTACAAGACCCAAGAAAATCTTAATAGATTTGGGAATAAGATCGTTAAGTAAGTCACCTGTAGGAACAGCACTGCCCGCACCATCAACATTTTTGACTGCGGCATCAGGGAGAATATCGCTCGCGGACTTTTGAGCAAAAACCGTTGAAGGAAGCAGAAGTGCAGTTAGAAGTTGCGCCGAAAAAACGAGGACGAAGAGTGCTTTTTGACGAAGGTGCTTAAGAGAGTTCATTTCTAAAGGTTAAGTTTGGAGATGATGCTGACAATACCAACCGAGAGCATCGCCAAGACGAGTCCGGCGATAGACCAAAGAATCGTTCGCTTGGCACGTCCGATCGCATCATCATTACCGGCGGCAAAGAGCAGCTGAGCTCCACCGACAATCAAGAAGATGACTGAGCTGATTGCGATAAGTCCCAAGAAGCCGGCAATAAAAGAGCTTCCGAAGGTATCGAGAATATATTCGCGCGTCGCCTTACCACTTTCCTGAGTCGCTTCCTGAATGCAGGGCAGGCTTGGTACGCAGGGAATAGGATTGGGGGAAGCCAGATTCTTAGTAGGATTCTCTATCGATTCGGCGGCATAGGCCAGAGGCGTTGAGGAGGCCGAGAGGCCCAGACCGAGCGAGAGCGCGATCATGAGAGCGACAAGAAAACTGCTGGTTTTTGGTGAGGTGTGCATCTTAGCCGGTATAGAAAGTAGGATTGATAACGTACAAAATAATTCCGGAGAGGAAGAGGATAATGATACCGATGAGAGACTGCATAATGCGCGTCTTGGCCTCATCCACCTTACCCGTATCACCACCGGCCATCGATATCTGAATACCGGAGACGACGATAACAAGCACCGAGATAATGCCGACTACGCTGGCCGCCCAGCGATAGAGCGCACTGACATAGCGGCCGAAAAGATCGGAGCCGGAGCGCCCCGTAAGACGATAGAGGGTACTACAGGTGACACTATCGGTTGAGTTGAAAGGTGAAGAGTGGAGATCGGGCCTATCTTCAAGTGAGCTATTATTATCGTTGTTACAGCCGGCATCGACGAGAGCTTTGGGAATACCCGAATCGGCAAAAGTGGTGATGAGTTTTTTCTGGGTAGCCGTAATCCGGCCCGAAGAGCTGGCGCTGCCGGCGCTGAAATCCTCACCATCGGCCGTCCAGTCCCAGCGGGCACAGACACCGGTTCGGTAGAGAGGAAAGGCCTTTGCATCATCAACAATCGACTCGGCGACCTTGTCCAAACCGTCAACCGGCGAAACAGCGGAGCCCGAGTACGGGAGGGAGGGCCAGGCGACAGTGGCAACCACATTACCAGCGGAGTAGGAATTAGGATCCATCAGAAGAGCAGGGGGGTCAGTGGGATTGCTCTTCACAATTCCAAACTCGGGCACATAGACGAAGCTCTGATTCTCGGGATTTTTCAGACACTCCTTGGCATCGTACTTAACGACATCCACCTGTGGATAAAGTCCTCCGATTAGAGCCCCCCCCAGTCTGATACACCCTTTGATCGGCTGGCCCTTGAGCACCTTCCCGTCAACTCTGCACTGCTGGAAATACTTAAAACCTCCAGCTGAGGCCAAGAGCTCTTCCGTACAGAGGAGCGGAGCAAAAGAAACCTGTTTTTTACAAGCAGCTATCTGATAGACACGCTCTCCGGCACCAATCGGCTCAGAGTAGTAGATGCTGATCTCGTTGGGATCACGCGCATCTTGTAGAGCCGCTGGCTGTGACGTCTGGGCATGCGCGGGAACGACGGTGAAAACCGCTGCCGAGAGAAGAGTACTGATAAGAAAAACCCACAGAGCCTTCATGAAGAGAAGAAGAGTGACTGAACAAAGGTTACAAACAAGAATGAGGCCATCGCGATGGCAACGCCAATAAGGGCAAAGAGCATCGCACTTTTTCCTTTCTCTAAACGGTCTTCACGACCTTCGGAGGTAATCGTCAAAAGTGCTCCGATCATAAAAATAATCAGGGCGATCGAGCCGACCCACTTAACAAACATGTCGATAATTCGGATCAAGACGAGGACGATGGGATTGGTAGCAGATCCGGAAGCACCTGCTTGAGCCGGACCCGGCTCACCCGGGGCCAACTCCTTAGCCGGCACAAACGTTGACCCCCTCTGCTCATCAATCGTTAAACAGTCCCCTACCGAAAAGGTATCGGGGATCGCAGTACCGTTCTTTGAGGTCGCATCACAGGGCGTTTCAGCAGCACGTACATTCTGCCCGGGGGCCAGTACACCTCCAAAACTTATGACCAAAACGGCCGACACAATGGTCAGTGAGAGAAGTCGTCCGAGGAAGTTCAATAAGGTCTTTTTCATAAATCTTTGTTTCCGCTAATTATAGCACAAAAACCTTTCTTTAGAAAGACTCAGGGGTGGGGCGAAAAGATACTCTGTGTCATAGGATATGTAGAAAAACAATAAAACGTTTGGCAAGCGCGAAAAAATCAGCTTATAATGAGCCATTACACACTCAACTTATGCGTAAAGATCCGGATCAATCAGCAGGCCCAAACCGCCGCACAGTGATGTCTCGCCTGGTTGCACCAGTCGCACTTGTGGCTGCCGGTCTCATTCAAGGCGGGAGGCCCGAAGTAAGAGATGAGCTCAGAGGCCACGTGAGACGAGCTGTGCACGAGGAGATGCTCATGGGTGGCGAAGAGGCAGACGCTGACCGTAAGAGTTCCGATAACCGGGAGATCGAGATCGATGAGCCGATGGTCATAACGGGACGCGCCAAACAACCTTTTCGCCTGAAGCTCCCCCGATCCGTCACCAATTTCAACTTCCGACTGGCTCACCCCATGACTGCGGCTTTTGCGGGTGCACGAAGGTGCTTCAAAACCGATGCCGAGCCGCCGTGCACAGCAAGAACAACTCAAACTGATACCACGGCCGCTACGCCCTTCCGCTATGGGCCTCCGACAGGAGGCATGGCCGGCCACTTCCTCATAAGAACCGTAACCGAACCCTCACTGGCCGGATACGACTCTTCTTCCGAACAAAGGGTGAATGCGTACGAGCCCGAAGGCGACAAGGATGCAGGAGTTGATACCGAGGACGAAGGGCTACCGCCTGAGTTCGTTGAGCAGTTCGCGCAAGACCTTGAGAGAATACTGGAAGCCGATCCGGCGGACCGGCTGAGCGACGAACGCGCGTCAGAGATCCTGCTGACCTTGGCCCAGCTCAACAGCCCGCTCGGCGGTCAGCTCCTCAGTAGGGGAGTCTTCAGCTGTGATGAGCTCATGACCGCGGGGATGAACTTTGCCAACGACTACGACCAAGACACTCAGAGCTGGCGCACGATGCTGGTTGGAGCCGGCTTCGATAAAAACCAGTACGGCGCCTGGGAGTGGTTCAGACTTCCCAACGCTCTGGCCTGTGACCCCAGTGCCGAGTAGCAGCCTACTCTACAGGAGCCTCTTCGACCTGCTGGATGTAGATCTCACGGGGCTTAGCTCCACGCACAGGACCGATCACTCCGTTCTCCTCCATCTCATCAAGAATACGGGCGGCTCGAGCATAACCTATCTCCAGACGTCGCTGAAGCAGTGAGGCCGAGGCTTTGCGTGAGTCGACCACCACAGCAAGGGCTTTTTCATAGAAGGGATCTCCTCCACCGGTGCCAACTTTTGTTGAAGGAAGACCGTGAACGGAACTTTTTGCGACATCCATCGAGGTAATACTCTCGTCATACTCGGGCTCAAGAGTTATCTTAACGCGATTGGTAACCCGCTCGATCTCCTTCGAGGAGATATACACTCCCTGCACACGGACCGGCTTGCTCATCTGCCCCGAGACGAAGAGCATGTCTCCCTGGCCCAAAAGGTCTTCCGCCCCGATCGAGTCCAGAATCGTGCGGGAGTCGATACCCGAGGTGACAGCATACGAGACACGTGCGGGAATATTGGCCTTAATCAGACCGGTAATAACATCAACCGACGGCCTCTGAGTGGCGATAATCAGGTGAATACCGACAGCACGGGCCATCTGCGCGATGCGACAGATCGAAGCCTCAACGTCCTTTCCGGCGGCCATCATAAGGTCGGCAAGCTCATCAATCACAACGACAATTTTTGGCATCTTCACGCGGATTGTGCTGTCCTCATTATAGTCGTCGATCTTACGGTGCCCGACCTCGGCCAAAACGCTGTAGCGGCGGTTCATCTCGGCAACAGTCCAGCGCAGAGCGGTGGCCGCCTTCTCGACATCGGTAATGACGGGAGTCAGGAGGTGAGGAATTCCGTTGTAGGTATTGAGCTCGACCCGTTTGGGATCAACCATCAAGAGCTTCAAGTCATTGGGGGAGTTTTGGTAAAGAAGTGCCGTGAGGAAGCTGTTCATTCCCACCGACTTACCTGCTCCGGTCGCTCCGGCGATAAGCATGTGGGGCATCTTAGAGAGATCGACAACGACGGCCGAGCCACTAACATCGTGACCGAGCGGCAGACGGAGGTTCGACTTAGACTCCTTCCACTGAGGACTTTCGAGAATCTCCCGGAGGCTGACGGTCGTGCGCTGTGCATTGGGCAGCTCGATTCCAACAAGTGACTTTCCGGGAATCGGAGCCTCGATGCGGATCGCCTCGGCCGCCAGAGCCAGAGCCAGATCACTCTTCAAAGCTGTAATTTTCGAGAGCTTCACCCCCTCGTGCGGCTTAAGACTATACTGGACGACCGTAGGACCGACATGAACATCGGACATCACGACATCGATACCAAACTGCTCAAGTTTTTTGCGAATAATCTCCGCGTTTTTCTTGAGCCCCTCTTCGTCAAGCGACTCGGCACGGGCCGGTGGATCCAAAAGGTCGAGTGGTGGAAACTCCCACTGACTCACATCCTGAGTTCCCATGACAGGCTGGGTGGTATCATCGTCGGAGGCGACGGGCTGTGGTGGCGGACGGTGACGAACAACGGGCTCGGTAGGCTCAGTGATCTCAGCGGATGCGCCTGAACTCCCCTCCTCAACGACCTTCCCGGGAAGCATGGTACGAGGCTTAATAATATTGATCTGAGCATCCTCAATCTCGTCAAATTCGGCATCGACGGCGTCGACGGCCTCATCATCATCGTGCTGTGAACGACGTCTCTCAAGGCGGATCTCAGGCTTCGCCTTCCGCAAAAAATCGACGATCGAAAACTCGAAAGTGAGGAGGAGTCCTACGATAAAAGTTGAGACAAAGACGATACTCGCACCCAGATTCCCAATCTGGAGGAAGGAGCGGAAAAAGAAGTTGAGCACAAATCCGATATACCCTCCATACTCACCACGCTGAGCCGCACTGAGCAGGTCACTCTCTGGGACGGAAAGATGAAAGATGGAAAGGAGGGCTCCGAAAAATAAAATAACACCCGTTATTTTCGAGAGGCTGAAAGGAGATTTTTTTGCGAATAAGAGTCCGAGCGAGATCCCGAAAAAGACAAAGGGAAGAAGGTTTATTCCAAAACCGAAAAAGGGCTCGAGGCCACCATTCAGAAACTCCCCCACCTTCCCGAGCTTCCCATAAATGGAGAGCGTCACAAGCAGGGCGAGAGAGAGATAAACCACAGCAAAAATCTCACGTGCAACCTGGTGATCAACGTTAAACTCAAGAGGCGCACCCTTGCGACGACGATAACTGCGTCGAGAAGTTGTGGAGCGCGTCCGGCGGGTTCGAGCAGTTGTGGGCTCACCTGTAAGGAGGCGCATAAAGGCTCCACCAAGGGTAGCGGGCTGAGACCGGCGTCGACGTCGTGGCATACAGCGCTCATTATAGCAGGATGAAGACGAGGCAACCACTGTTTGACTCCGGTTTTAAGACGGAAGGCATCTACCGTTTGTTTTTTTACCTGGAGCAGGTTAGTTTAGGGGCATGATCGTTACCCGCTTCCCCCCATCACCAACCGGCTACCTCCACGTGGGAGGCCTGCGCACGGCTCTCTATAACTACCTGCTCGCACGTCAGCAGAAGGGCCGTTTCATTTTGAGGATCGAGGACACGGACCGTGCCAGATATGTGGAAGGAGCGGTCGAAAACATCATCGAAACGCTCAACTGGGCGAGCATAGACCACGACGAGGGGCCGGATATCGGAGGCCCCAACGGTCCCTACACCCAATCTGAACGTCTGAAAATCTACAAGGAAAAGGTTCAGTTTCTGGTCGAACAGGGGGAGGCCTATCACTGCTTCTGCACGGCAGAACGACTGACAGAGATGCGCGAGCGCCAACAAGCGCACAAAGAGGCCCCCAAGTATGACCGCCACTGCCTCAGGCTCGCAGCGGAAGAGGTTGCAAAAAAACTTAATGCCGGCGAGCCCTCGGTCATCCGACACAAAGTTCCCGGCGGCAAAAAGGTGAGCTGGAAGGACCTAGTTCGTGACGAGGTGAGCTTCGACTCTGATTTGATCGACGATCAGGTTTTGATGAAGTCCGATGGCTACCCCACCTACCACCTTGCAAACGTCATCGACGACCACTCGATGGAGGTGACACACGTCATCCGTGGAGAGGAGTGGCTCTCGTCAACGCCAAAACACATCCTCTTATACGAAGCCTTCGGCTGGGAGATTCCACAGTTTGCGCATCTTCCCCTCCTCCTCAACAAGGACCGCAGCAAGCTCTCAAAACGCCAGGGAGACGTCGCCGCAGACGACTACCGAAAAAAAGGCTACCTCCCCGAGGCCCTCATTAACTTTATCGCCCTTCTGGGCTGGCATCCGGGTGGAGATGAGACGCAGGAAATTTTCAGCATGGAAGAGCTGATTGAGAAGTTCTCACTCGAGAAAGTTCACAAAGGTGGAGCCGTCTTCGACCTTGAAAAGCTCGACTGGATCAACTGGCAGTGGCGTCGACGCAAGTTCGATGAGCTTCCGGGTGAGTACGAAGATAAACTACTTAACCTGGTAGAAAACGAGATACCGGCCAACTGGCGAGATGATGCGGAGCTCCTAAAACGCTGCCTCAAGACCGTTGCCGAAAAGGTTATTAAAGAGCCCTCAACAACAGTTGAAAACCTCAGCTTTTACTTCAAGGAGAAGGTCACCATAGACGCGCAACTGATTGCTAATGAGAAGATGAAGGTAGACCTGCCGCTCGCTAAAAACTCCCTCGAAAAGGCGTTCGAGGCACTCTCAGCTGCTCCTGAAAGTAGTTTTGATGATGAAGAAGCTCTCAAAACTCTTCTTCTAGAGCTGGTTGAAAAGCTGGGAATCAAGAATGGGCAGCTCCTCTGGCCGATGCGCGTGGCACTAACCGGCGAGCAGTTTTCTCCGGGTGTTTTTGAGCTCCTCTGGGCTCTGGGGAAAGAGCGCTCACTCGAAAGGTTAAAAAGCGCAGCGGAATCGCTTTAAGATAACAAAAACTTCTATTGAATTTAGCACTTTATCGAGCTATTATTGGGGTGCATCTTAACGAAGCTACCGCATGCCTTACAAACTCCTCAGAGAGGTAATTTTGCATCTCAAAAAGAAGAGTCTCTGCCCCCTCTGTCAGGCTCGCTATGACAATGAGCATATCTTCGTATTGGGCTCAAATATGAATCCCGAGACAAATGCAGCCTACGGACTTTTTGTAGCGGTCTGCCCTCGCTGTGACTCAGAGTCGGTGATGATGGTTGAGGCTGCAGATAGCCATCACGCCACAGACCTCGACTCTCTCAGCATTCAGAGCCAGCACTCAGCCGGTCCCGCCGTTACCGTCAACGAGGTACTCGACATGCACAACTTCCTCAAGAGCTGGAAAGGTGATGTGAGCGAGCTCTTCAACAAGCAGCGTTCATAACGGAGTTCCGGCAGCCGAGACAGAGTGTTCAGACTGTGTCTTAAACGACCTACTCATGCTATACTCCAAGGGATGAAGCTCCTTACACGACTCTCACTTCTTGCAACACTGGTAGTCATGCTCGCCGGCTGCCAAGGCGCCGCCGATCTTCGCGATGCTATTTTGCAGAGGAAAGATGCGACAGTGGATAAGGTAAATCAGGTGAAAGACCAGGTAGTAAAGACAAAAGAGTCAGTTGAGCAGAAAATCGACGATATCGACACGGCCGTAAACGAGGTAAAAGAGGCCATCGACGCAGTGAAGAAGGTAACCGATACCGAATCGAACGGAAGGCGAACAACAGATGCAGATGAGGGCAGCGGAGCGACTGGGACGGCTCCGAACTCACCAAGTTTAAGTTTGGAATAAGCGACTGGGCATTAAGGAAGGGCGAACACTGTACCTTAGTGGCTCTTTAATGGTACAATGACAAGATGAAAAGCTTCCTTATCGATATCCAGAAGCAGGCGCAAGCCAACCCGGCACGTATCGTATTTCCGGAGACGTTTGATGATCGTACTCTTCAGGCGTGTGCCCAAGTTGCACAACTGGGAACCGGACACCCTGTTCTACTCGGAAAACCGGCCGAGATCTGGGCCGCCTATGAACGGCTTGGGATCGAGATCAATCGAGACGAGTTTGAGATTATCGACTGGCAGGGCGATACCGAGCGCCGCAACCGGTATGCACGACAGCTGGTGGAGATACGAAAATCAAAGGGTATGACTCTCGAGGAGGCCGAGAAGCTAATGGATAATCTGAACTACTTTGCAGTTATGGTTATTGAGAGTGGTGACGCACAAGCACTGATCACCGGTGCGAACGTCCCCAGTCACGACACCCTCCGACCGGCTCTTCAGATCATTAAGACGAAGGAGAAGTTCCATAAAGTTTCGGGCTTCTTCTTCATGATTTTAGAAGACCAGCTCCTCCTTTTTGCTGACTGCATGGTAAATATTGAGCCCACGGCCCAGGAGCTCGCGGAAATTGCCATCGATACGGCAGAGACGGCACTTCGTTTTGGCATCGAGCCCAGGATTGCGATGCTCTCGTTTTCAACAAACGGCTCGGCCGACCACCCACACGTCAAGCGGGTCCAGGAGGCAGTAGCCCGGGTCAACCACATGCGCCCAGAGCTGTTATGTGAGGGGGAAATGCAGGTGGATGCGGCTCTGGTTCCGGCAGTTGCCGAGAAGAAGATGCCGGGCTCAAAGATTGCCGGGAGAGCTAATGTTCTGATCTTTCCAAACCTTGAGGCGGCAAACATCTCGTACAAGTTAGTGGAGAGGTTGGGAGGTGCAAAGGCGATCGGGCCTATTTTGCAGGGGCTACGGAAGCCGGTGAACGACCTTTCGCGGGGATGTAGTGTTCAGGATATTGTGGATTTGGCGGCTATTAGCTCGGTTGAGCTCTTGCCATCCCTATCCCCCACCCACCCAAACCCAAGGGGAAAATAGCATAGTGTGATGAACCAATTATGAACAAGAAGACACCACTCATCCTCGTTATCAACGCCGGCTCATCCTCGGTAAAGTATGCGGTTTTTGCTGCGACAAAAACTCTCCCACTCCTTTTCAGCCACCTGGTTGACGGACACGGCAGCGCCATCAAAGACTACACATCGGTTATCGAAGAGGCGCTCGAAAAACTCACAGAAAAGGGCATAGTCACAGCCTCAGCAGAGCTCGTCGCCGTAGGACATCGGGTTGTGCACGGAGGATCACGCTATACTCAACCTACCGAGATCACCCCAACCATCCTCAAAGCCATAGACAAGCTCTCGGAGCTTGCACCGCTCCACAATCCAGCCAACTCTGCGGGCATAAAAGCCTGCAGACGACTTCTCCCCAAAGCCCTTCAACTAGCTATTTTCGACACGGCCTTCCACCACACGATCCCCGAATATGCAGCACTCTACGCCCTCCCCCACCAACTGAGCACCAAGGAAGGGATACGACGCTATGGCTTCCACGGAATCAGCCATGAGTACGTCTATGAAAAGGCACGTGAAAAGTTGGGAGCCCTAAAAACGGCAAAAACCGTAAGCTGCCACCTGGGAAATGGCTGCAGCATAACGGCCATCCTCAAAGGCTCCGCCGTAGACACCAGCATGGGACTGACACCTCTGGAAGGAGTCCCCATGGGAACGCGAAGTGGAGATATCGACCCGGCCATCATCTTCCATCTGGCGAAAAAAGGAATGAAAATCGACCGGATTGAGCACCTCCTCAACAAAGAATCTGGACTGCTGGGACTCTCCGGGATCTCATCGGACATGCGCCTCATTCACGCTGCAGCGCTCAAGGGAAAGCCGGGCGCCCTCCGTGCTCTCGCGGTATTCAGCTACAGAATCGCCAAGTATATCGCAAGTTACGCGGGAATTCTTGGGGGGCTCGACTGCCTCATCTTCACGGGTGGTATCGGCGAGCACGCAGACTATCTCCGAAAAATGGTCCTTGAACACCTCAAAGGAATTAAGCCGAAAATTATCCTCGTTATTCCAACGAACGAAGAGAAAAAAATTGCAGAAGAGGTATATAAAATGCTCCGACAGGCGGGTGGTAAAAAGTAGATCCACCGGGCACACTACCCTCTCAAAATACCCAAGCTGGAAAAAAACTCCACACTGCGCTACTATGATTGCCAGTATATGGCAATCAGTATCTTTCTTACCGGCGGAACCTTCGACAAAGAGTACGATGAACTTACGGGTAATCTCTTTTTTCGTGATACCCATGTCCCCGAGATGCTCTCGATGGCCCACACACACCTCGATATAGAACTTCGTACGCTGATGCTGATCGATAGTCTCGATATGTCTGAGGCCGACCGGCTGATGATAGCCGATAACTGCGCCAAATCTCCTTCCGATGAGATCGTTATTACTCACGGAACCGATACGATGGTCGAGACGGCTCGTGCCATTGCCCAACGCGTGGAACATAAGACGATCGTTCTCACGGGAGCGATGATCCCCTTCCGATTTGGAAGTTCAGACGGGCTGTTCAACCTGGGCAGCGCACTAGCATTCGCACAGATTCTTCCCCCGGGCGTTTATATTGCGATGAACGGCCAGTATTTCAACTGGGACAACTGCCGCAAAAATAAGAAACTCGGGCGATTTGAGGAGATTGAGTGAAAAAACTTCTATGACATCTTTTCTTCTCTACATTGTGTTGGGACTCTTTGCCGGGGTCATGAGTGGCGTCGTAGGTATAGGCGGAGGTGTCGTACTTGTTCCCGCACTCATCTTCATATTCGGCTTTACTCAGCATCAGGCACAAGGAACCACTCTTGCTCTTCTCGTGCCGCCAATCGGCTTCCTCGCAGCGTATACTTACTACCGAAGCGGCTTTGTAGACTTAAAAATTGCCCTTCTCGTAGGGCTCGGCTTCTTCGTGGGAGGACTGATTGGGTCAAAAATTGCCGTTAACATATCGGGGCCATTATTACAGAAAATATTTGGCAGTTTTGTCATCCTGATTGGTGTCTACATGATTATAAAGAAGTAAAGTAGTACCAGAAGTAGACCAAGAGAGTGCGCTATGCCAAGATAGTTCGCCTGCAAAAAGCCCTTCAATAGGGGGTTTCGCTGTACAAAAACACCATATTCTGCTACACTTTGTGCGAATCTTGGATAGCGTGTAGATACCTTGTAAGTTATGTGCACAGTTCCCCTAGAGATTTACCACTATCACACACAAGATTCAGTTTTTATTTTCTCTTTTCTCAAGACGTATGTCTAAAAAATTATTTGTTGGAAACATTTCATGGGGTGTCTCAGATGAGGACCTCAAGGCAGCATTCGCTGTCTACGGTGAAATCGAAGAGGCAGTTATCATTAAGGATAAGTTCTCAGGCCGATCAAAAGGCTTCGGTTTTGTCACTTTCGTAAACGGCGAAGATGCCGATGCAGCAGTTGCTGCTATGGATGGTAAAGAGCTCGATGGACGCCCATTGGCTGTCAACGAGGCTCGCCCACCAAAGCCACGCGAGGACCGCTACTAAGAGTAGCGACCTTCACTAGGTTGTAACTAAATTAAAATAGAGAATGTGTGCAGTTCTCTATTTTTTTTTGTACTTTTTTAGATACGGTGCCCCTTATTCAGGTAATGCAGTTAGCCTGGACTACCTTTAAGGTAGCAGTCAGCACAAGAAACTATCTTGACGTTCACCGATGAACCATGTACTGTTGCGGCAGTACATGGATACTACAACCTCCTACGACCAGCTACTGAGACTCTTTCTCAACCTGCGCACGCGCAAAGAGATTGATACTCTCCTACACGACCTACTTACCGACCAAGAAATCGAGAAGATTGTGCAGCGTCTACAGATCGTAAAGCTTATTGCGAAAGGGGTTCCTCAGCGCAAGATCAGCGAGCGACTCGGCGTTAGTATTGCAAAGGTGACTCGTGGGTCACTGGCCGTCAAAGAGAGTAACGGTCTCTTCAAACGGATGCTCAGCTAGTATTTTTTTTATCCCGAGTGTACTGCTCAATCAGTACGGCGCGGCAGACTTCACCACACATACGCTCCACTACACAGGCATCAAAACTCCACCACCATGAGACCCCACCACATCACTTATCACTGCGACACAGAGACTCCCATCACCCTCTTTGCAAAAATGGCCGAAGAAGAGTCATACGCCTTCCTCTTCGAGAGCGCCGAGTCGCATACCACCGTCGGACGCTACTCATTTATTGGCTTTGATCAGCGACAGACCCATGTCTTTGAGTCCGGAGGAGAGACAAATCCGCTCGATACGTTACGAAGAGCAGCCTATGAACTTAACTATGAAGCCTCGGATGAGCTGCCCCGTCTTCAGGCGGGATTTGTTGGGTTCATGAGCTACGAAACGATACGGCACTTCGAGAAACTCGACCTCCCCCTGAACGGAACGAGTACTCCCGAGGCGATCTTCTTCCTACCACGATTTCTCGTCGTCTTCGACCACCTCAAACGAACGGTTACGCTCATCGCCTACGCGGAAGATGAGCTCACGGTCCTGAAAGACCTCTTCGCGAGAGCGCTTACACGCCAAAATCCTACGGCCTTAGCTCAAAGAGCCGGGGGTAGTGAAGAAACAGAGGCTGAGATGGAGGTTGAGACGGCAAAGAAAAAAGACTTCGAAGAGCTGCTCGGACAAAACTCGGCCCAAGAGTTTGAAAAGCTCGTGCGGCAGGCCCAAGAAGACATCTGTGCCGGAGAGATATTTCAGGTCGTCCTGTCACAAGAGTTTTCCGCACCGACCTCTCTATCCGCTCTCGAGCTGTATCGCCGACTCAGAGTCACGGCACCATCCCCCTACCTTTTCAACCTCCGCTTGCCCTCTTTCTCTGTGGTTGGCTCTTCACCGGAGACGCTCGTTCGGGTAGAAGAGGGCGAGATGATTATCCGCCCCATTGCGGGAACCAGACGACGCGGAGAGACACTACAGGCCGATGAAGAGCTCGAAGCCGACCTTCTCAGTGACGAGAAGGAGTGCGCCGAGCACATGATGCTGGTCGACCTGGGACGCCACGATGTAGGCAGGGTTTGTGAGCCGGGAAGTGTCCGTATGACCCAGCTGATGCAGCCCGAGCGTTTTAGCCACTTGATCCATCTAGTCTCGGAAGTTCGAGGGAGACTTACTAAGGAGTGTGATATTTTTGAGGCCTTTCGTGCCTCCTTTCCGGCAGGAACACTCACCGGCGCGCCGAAAATTCGCGCGATGCAGCTGATCGCAGACTACGAAAAAACACCCCGCGGAATTTATGGAGGAGCCGTGGGCTACTTCGGACTTAATGAGACGATGGACTTTGCAATTGCAATTCGCACTATGATACATGAAAAAGGATCGGTTAAACTCCGGGCAGGTGCGGGTATAGTTTACGACTCACAGCCGACCAACGAGTACCATGAGTGCCTCAACAAGGCACGCGGCCCCCTGAGCTCACTCACACACTAAACAACTATCATGAAAACCCTCATCATAGACAATTTCGACTCCTTCACCTACAACCTCTACCAGTACTGTGCACAGCTTGGTGCAACACCGACAGTAGTGAGGAACAACGCCCTGACGCTCGAGGAGATCGAGTCGGAACAGTATACGCATATCATCATCTCACCGGGACCGGGAACCCCGGAAGCAGCCGGCGATATCGGCATTTGTGGAGAGGTGGTAAAGAAGATAACCAATACACCGATTTTGGGTGTCTGCCTTGGACACCAGATCATCATGAATGAACTCGGCGGAAAAATTGTACGTGCGCCAAAACCGGTTCACGGAAAGTCGAGTGAGATCGTTATTGATACGAACAGCCCACTCTTTAGTGAGCTTCCAAAAAAGATCGAAGTCATGCGCTATCACTCTCTGATCGGCTCGCGTGAAAAGCTACCACCGACGCTCAGGCTTACCGGCGAGACGGTCGACGACCAGCTTATTATGGCCGTGCAGCACATCAGCCGCCCACTCTTTGGCATCCAGTTTCATCCTGAAAGCATCGGAACTCCACACGGAATGAAGATTCTTGAAAACTTCCTCTCGTCATGAAAACCCTCCCCCCTACTCAGAGCCTTACCCGTGACGAGGCGGAGCTCCTCCTCGATCATTTTTTTAGTGGAACGATGTCGGAAGATGAGATAGAGATGACTCTAGAAAGATTTGCAGAAAGGGGGACGACGATCGACGAGGTGGTCGGCATGGCTCGAGGCATGAGAAAACAGGCCGTGAGTATCCCCTATCAAGGAGTTATTTTGGATAACTGCGGAACCGGCGGCTCGGGACTTCCCCGGATGAACATCTCAACCGTCGCAGCTTTTGTCTTATCGGCGGCCGGTGTTGTTGTGGGAAAACATGGAAATCGAGCGGCCTCGGGGCGCTGTGGAAGCTTCGACCTTCTTGAGGCACTTGATCTTCCCATTGAGCTTCCGCCGGAAGTTGTCGCACGAACACTCACAGAACTTAGGTTAGGTTTCATCTTCGCCCCACTCTACCACCCGGGGATGCGTCACGTTATGCCCGTGCGGAAAAAGATGGGACGCAAGACTATCTTTAATATGCTGGGGCCACTAACCAACCCGCTAAAACCCCAGTTCCATCTTTTGGGGGCGAGTTCTATCGAGCAGGCTGAGCAGCTCGCGGAGGTTGTAGGCCAACTCGACCTTGAGCAGGTTCTTATCGTCTCGGGCGCGGACGGACTCGACGATGTCACGCTCACCGGAAGCACGCACATTATTACGGTTACCGGCTCAGAACTAACTCACGCCGACTTCGAACCGGAGGAGGTTGGGATTCGCCGCATCGACTCATTCGAACCGATCAGCGGAGGCAGCGCGAAAGAAAATGCCGAGCTCGCCGTCTCACTACTTGCGGGACGAGGACCGCGCGCCCTCCAGGATCTCCTCGCACTCAATGTGGCCTTCGGACTCCTTACCGCAAAGGCAGTCAAAAACCCGACGGAGGGAGTGGAGGGCGCGCGGAGAGTTATAGCTTCAGGCGCAGCACAGAGACAGTTTGAAAACTACAAGGAGCTCACTAACCGATGTATCAATGAACTTTCATGAAGCCATCTCCGGCAAAGAAAAGATCTCCATCATCGCTGAGATAAAGAGGCGCTCCCCAAGTTTTGGGGAGTTTCCACAGCGCGATCTGGCAACTCAGTTGAGAGCCTATGAAGAAGGCGGCGCAGCCGCCGTCTCAGTGGTGACCGATAACAAGCGCTTTGGAGGAAGTCTCGAACTTATGAGAGAAGTTATCTCACTCACCTCACTACCGGTTCTGAGAAAAGACTTCCTCGCAGAAAAAGCCGAACTCGAAGCTACACGTGAGGCCGGAGCACAAGCCGTCCTCTTAATCGCACGGGAGCTCTCACAAGAACTGCTCGAAGAACTAACCCGAACAGCTCTCGCACTCGAGCTCGCTCCGCTCATCGAACTGCACACTCAAGACGACGTGGCCAAAGCACGAGCGGTCATAACCAACTGCAGTGTAGAAAAATATGCGGACCGGATTATGCTCGGCATAAATAACCGCGATCTGACGACTTTCAAGACCAGTCCTAAGTATGCGCTCAACCTTATTGAGACAGACAAAAAACTCTTTGCACAGACACCATTGGTCATAGAAAGCGGCATTACGTTAGCTGATGAGCTCGCCCCCTACCGGGGGCTCGCTGACGCCGCACTGGTAGGAACCTCCCTCTTAACGAGCGACAATCCCAAAGAACTACTAATGACTCTGACTCATGTCTAAAGACTCACTCACAACCGGCCGCTTCGGCAGCTACGGCGGAATGTTCGTCCCCGAGCTCCTCATCCAACCTCTAAAAGAAGTCGCCGAGGCTTTCGAACGCTTTAAGAAAGATAAGCAGGCACAGGCAGAGCTGCAACGGCTCCTCCTGACCTTTGCGGGCCGCCCAACTCCGCTCTACCATGCGCGAACACTCTCTGACGAGCTCGGCTTTCAGCTCTATCTGAAACGCGAAGACCTTCTACACGGTGGAGCACATAAGACGAACAACACGCTGGGCCAGGGCCTTCTTGCTCAGTTTATGGGCAAGCGCAAGCTGATCGCAGAGACGGGAGCCGGACAGCATGGTGTCGCAGTCGCGATGATCGGGGCGCTGCTCAACATGCCCGTCACCGTCTTTATGGGGGAGCGAGATATCAAACGACAGCAACCCAATGTCAAACGAATGCAGCTGTTCGGCGCAGATGTTGTCTCTGTAACCGGTGGATCAAAAACTCTTAAAGATGCCATCAACGAGGCGCTCCGCTACTACGTTGCCCACAGCACGGAGACCTTCTATGTCTTTGGCACGGCAGCCGGCCCCCACCCCTACCCCACAATTGTCCGCCAGTTCCAGGAAGTCATCGGCCGCGAGGCACGAAGACAGATACTCGAGCAGACAAACCGCCTCCCCAAAAAAGTTATCGCCTGTGTCGGAGGAGGAAGCAATGCGATCGGCATCTTCTCGGGCTTCTTGGCTGACTCAGAGGTTGAACTTATCGGCGTGGAACCGGCCGGCGGCGCTCCTCTCAACTACGGCCAACCCGCCATTCTACACGGTGCGCTCTCTTATGCCCTTCAAGACCGCCACGGTAATATAAGCGAGAGTGAGAGCATCGCCGCCGGCCTCGATTATCCCGGCGTTGGCCCCGAGCACAGCGCACTCAAAGACGCCGCCCGAGCAGAGTACGTCACGGTCACAGACGCGGCCGCTCTGAGTGCCTTCCACCAGCTCTGCACAAAGGAGGGCATCATACCGGCCCTGGAATCAAGCCATGCCCTGGCGCACGCGGTCAGCCTCAAAGGAAAACTCAAAAAAACCGACCTCGTAATCGTCAACCTCTCGGGGCGCGGAGACAAAGATATAGACCAGCTTCCCCCACTCACTACTCACCCATGAGCTCATACCACGAACTATTCAAGCAACTCAGAGCTGACAAGCGCATCGGACGCTGCCCCTTTGCCGTCATCGGTGACCCCACTCCCGAGGCCTTCCTACAGCGGATCGACCTCTACCTAAAAGCGGGTGCCGAGATGCTCGAGCTGGGCCTCCCCTTCTCGGATCCGGTTGCCGACGGGCCAACTATTCAGCAGGCGGACGAGCGAGCCCTCCGAGCCGGCATGACTCCCAGAAAGGCGCTCTCTCTGATCAAAAAAATCCGCTCACGTACAGCGGTACCCATTGGGGTGCTCGCCTATGCGAATAGTGTTTTCCGCTACGGGACGGAAGAGTTCTACCGGGAGCTTAAAAAAAGCGGAGCTACGAGTCTGCTCATCGCCGACCTCCCTCCTGAGGAAGCAACTTCCTATGTAGAAGCGGCGCAAAACTCAGGGATAGACCAGATCTTCATCGTAAGCGAAGCCACCTCCCCGGAACGTCTGAGGCTCATCGAGAAGCTGGGCAGTGGCTTCCTCTACCTTGTGAGTACGCTCGGCGTGACGGGCGCGCGCACAGCACTCCCACGGGGCCTCTCAACAACGATCAAGCGATTAAAAAAAGCGTGCACCCTCCCGCTGGCGGTTGGCTTCGGCATCTCTTCGGCAGAACATATTAGCGAGATAAAAAGGGCCGGCGCTGACGCGGCAATAATTGGAAGTGCCCTTGTCGGCACGCCACTCACACAACTCCCCAAACAACTCAAAAAACTCTTCGCCTAAACGGTAGGCCTGCAGATCAAGTTCAGGAAGGTAGGCCATTTTGCTGAAAAGAGAAAAATATGTTATAGTTAGAGGAAGCTAACACAAATACATAACTTAAATTCATACAGATGAGACTAAAACCATATAATCTAAAAATCAAAACGGGCGGGCCTCTTGTTGCAATTCTCCACGAGGACACGGCGCATCAGTTTGACCTTCATGTTGGAGACCGCGTCAAACTGAACTGCGATCGCACCGAGATAATCTGCTCGCTTGACGTCACCAAAAACGGCTTTCCCAAAGGGCGAATCGGCCTATTCACGGAAGCCTACAATGCTCTCAATATTGACAAGGGAGATCGCGTGGAGGTAAGCCCCGCCGAAAAACCCGAATCACTCCTCTTCATTCGTAAGAAGCTTGATGGAAAGGCACTCGATGAGAGGGAGATTAATGAGATAATCAAGAATATTGTCCATGGTGAGCTCTCACCTGTGGAGATGACCTACTTCGTCTCCGGCTGTTATGCAAACGGCCTCAATGATGCCGAGACGACCGCGCTCACAAGAGCAATCGTCAACAATGGAAAGAAGCTGACCTTCAAAAAAGGGACCGTTGTTGCGGACAAGCACTGCATCGGTGGAGTCCCCGGTAACCGCGTAACGCCAATCGTCATTCCGATCGTCGTCGCTGCGGGTATCCTTATGCCAAAAACCTCCTCACGAGCTATCACTTCTCCCGCCGGCACTGCCGATGCCATCGAGACGGTATGTAACGTAACGGTTAACGCCCAGCGACTGCGTAAAATTGCCGACACAGTCGGTGGATTTATGGTCTGGGGTGGTGGAGTCGACCTGGCCGCCGCCGATGATAAGTTGATAAAAATCCGTCACCCGATGAGTCTCGACCCGGAGGGAATGCTCCTCGCCTCGATCATGGCAAAAAAGCACTCGGTTGGTTCAAACATCGTCATAATTGATATTCCCGTGGGGAAGACCGTTAAAATTCCGGATGCAAAATCCGCACAGCACCTCAAAAAACGTTTTATAACAATTGGGAAGATGCTGGGGATGAAGGTCCAGGTGATCATAACTGACGGCTCACAGCCAATCGGTGCGGGTATCGGTCCCTTCCTTGAGATGATTGACGTCATGGACGTTCTGCAAAATACACCGGGTGCTCCTGAAGACCTACGGGCAAAGTCCGTTATGGAAGCGGGCATCCTCCTTGAGATGGCGGGGAAGGCCGCCAAGGGAAAAGGTAGAGCTATGGCAGAACAGCTCTTGGTCTCAGGTGCTGCGTGGAAAAAGTTCCAACAGATCGTCCGCGCCCAGGGTAAGAAACGCCCACCAAAGATGGCACGCTACCAAGAGCCGATCGTCTCAATACATGACGGCGTCGTCCTTGAGATTCACAACAAGTTAATCGCTCACATGGCTCGTATTGCCGGCGCACCAACTGATCCGGCCTCGGGCCTCGTGATCGTAAAAAAAGTTGGAGATAAGGTCAAGAAGGGCGAACCACTTTTCATCGTTCACTCGAATAGTAAAGACCGCATTGCCTACACCCTCGAGTTCGCAAGCAAGCAGAACGGCTACACAATAGGGAAAAACAAGGTCGCCGTCGTGAAGGCTAAAACGCCGAAAGTGAAGCCAAAAGCTGAACAAAAGAAAAAATCCTCTAAAAAATAGCTTCCTACCATGATGACTTTTGAAGAAACCGTCGATAAGATCCGCTCACTTGAGATACAGGGAGCTCAGAATATTGCACTGGCAGGTGTAACAGCCTTTGGCGAGAAGCTTAAGGAGACTTCCGATGAGGCCGAACTTCAAGGTTACTTTGACGAGCTGGCGACAGCTCGTATCACCGAGCCGGCTCTCCGAAACGGAATGAAGTTCTGCATGAAAAACTTCAAAAAAAATCCAAATGTCGTTGAGGAGGTCGTGAAGTATTTTAAAGACTCAAAGGCCAAGATCGCAGAAATCGGAGCTGAAAAAATTCGAGATGGCATGACGGTCTTTACCCACTGTCACGCCAGCACGGTAACGGCAATTCTTATTGAGGCACAGATGCGGGGACGAAAATTCACCGTACGCAATACGGAGACTCGCCCACGCTGGCAGGGACGTAAGACCGCCGAAGAGCTCGCATCAGCGGGCATTCCGGTAATCCACTCCATTGACTCCGCGGGACGACTCGCACTCAGAGAGGCCGACCTCTTCCTCTTCGGTGCCGATGCCATTACTGCAGAAGGAAATGTTATAAACAAGATCGGAACGGCAACCTTCGCCTACTTTTCAAGCCTCTACCAAACTCCCCTCTACGCCTGCAGCAACTCGTGGAAGTTCGATCCCCTCACCCTTGATGGCGCAGATGAACCCATCGAAGAGCGCACTCCCGATGAAGTCTGGGAGAATCCGCCCGAAGGCGTCAAAATAAGTAATCCGGCCTTCGAACTAACCCCAGCCGATACCATTTCAGGTGTCATTACCGAGCTCGGAGTATTCAAACCGGAGATTCTCGTACTCGAGATTCAAAAAAACTACCCATGGATGGTAGAATAGGCACATGCCTCTAACGGATAGCGACAGAAAGTTCATCAAGCAGCTCAAGCAGGTCGGGGAAGGATCCAGCTGTCTTCGCGCTAAAGTTGGCGCGATTGCAGTGCGACAGGGGAAGGTTCTGGCGACGGGAGACAACAGCTTCCACTCCTGCTACGACTGCAATCTTATTGGCTGTATTCGGGATATCCAGCAGGTCCCCTCCGGCCAGAAGCGCGAGATCTGCTACGGGATCTGTGCGGAGCAGCGTCTCTTTGCCCACGCCGTGAAGGAAGGCGTAAAACTCGGCGGCTCAACAATCTATGTCACCTCTCACCCCTGCCGCATCTGTGAGGGGATGATCGCCGAAAGCGGAATCACGAAAGTGGTCTATCTACGAGGCTATCCCGACGTTATTCCAATCTATGATACGCTGAAAGATTTTGGCGTAGAGGTTGTACAGGCCTTTGAGGAAGATCAGACACCACACGAAGCCTCCACGATTTAACCTCTCGGCCCGGACGATAATTACCACCCCACCGTCAAGGCGGAGGCTTTGACAAATCCGCTATCCGATCCCTATATTCATTGCCGAGCTACGCTTATTTTTATGCTCACCAACCACACCTCACACTACACCGGCCGACGACTTATTTATCGCCAACCGCGTAACGGTGAGCTGATTTCGCATATTGCCGCCGCAAAAAAGAAGATTCAGCATGAGATAGAGACGACCGCGGCAGCCTATGAGGCAAAAATCCGTTCGGCCCAAGAGTCACGAACCCGCCTTATTGATGGGCTAAGGAGCAAGAATGGGGGGATCAAGATACGGACTGAGCACGATCCGAATACCGTAGACCACATTGTTGAGGCCGGCACGGCAAGTGTTGATGACGCCGGAAAGCTCATCGAGACCAACTTTCAGATTGAGGTGAGCAGCGAGCAAGAGGTTGTCGATGCGATCAACTACTGCAAAGAAAACCGCCTCTTGGCCATGCCCATCGGAGCTAAGACGAGCGCGCTGGGTGTTTTTGAGGCGATGCATGCCGCAGCTGTAAATGGCCTCAACGGGGTTGTCGGTATCGTCATCAAAGACATAACCGGAGATCAGGATGGCAGTGCGATAGCACTTAGCATTCCCGAGTATAATACTGAAGAGTATGAGCTGGTTCGCCACCCGAACCTCCCGATCGCCCTTCTTAAATCAACAGACTTCAGGGCACGGCCCCACAGGATTATCGCCTATGCCGGTGCCCACATTGAGGATGCAAATATCTTCCTCAATAAGGAGATTAAAGATAAGAAGTATCGCTTCCGCCTTATGCCCGATCCCACGAGTAAGGCCGAGGCGCAGATCGGTGGTGTTGTGGCAACCGGTGCCGAGGGGGGCAATAGAACAAAGGCCTCCGAAGACGTCCTCCGCGCTCGCATGATTAACGGAAACGGCGAACTTATTGATGCCGGACCGGAAGAGCTCAGTAAGCTCGTCGGACTGAATGGAAACGCAGGCATCATTACGGAGGCTGAGTTTGAGGTGAGCGCGTTCCCCAAGAATGAGCACGCCCTCTTCATTCCGGTGAACGGAAGCGGCAAAGATGCATGGAAGAACATGCTCCGCATCCAGCAGCTCCTGAAGAAGTTCTGCCGACCCGATGGGGAAAACTCCCGCCTACAGGAGCGAAACGAGTACGATGGTCTTATCATCACGGGCATCGAGCCCCTCTCACGAAACGCAATTGATATCGCCACCGAGGCCTCCACAAAGCCTTTCGACAAGAAACTCAACAAAGTAATGGGCAGTCACGACTTTGGCCTCTACATAACCTGTTCGAGCTTTGAAAAAGACCTGAACTTGGAGTTCCTCGAAGAGATCCTCGGTATGGATATCGAAGAGGGTGAGGCCGATGGCGACGACTTCTTCCTGAGCAAGAAAGCTGACGAAAAAAGCTTCAGCCGTTTTGCGGTTTTCCAACATCAAGAGCACAAGCGCATGGACGAGATTCGTCACGGCGCCCCCTCGCACTCTCGCGAAAAGGCTAGAAAGCTGGGCGGCGTCACCTCCTCAACAGATCTCAACATCCGCATTGAGACCGACGATGAGACAGAACAAGAACTCGCACAAGAGGCTCTCGGAGCCATTTTCTCGGAGTTCACCGACAGCTTTGACGACCGTAACGGCTTCCGCGTGGCCGTCTATGGCCATATGCACCCGGGGGTAGGTATGGGCGGCGGAATCAATCCGCACATTCGCGTTCTCTTTGAGCTGAGCAACCCTTCGAGCCGCCGACACGCGCCCGAACAGGTGCTCGCGATGAAGGACCAGCAGAAGAAGCTCTACCGAAAACTTCTCGCACTCGATGGTAAGTATGGAATCAAAATTCTCTGCCCGGAAAAGAGCCGCTTCACAAATGCGGAGTACTGGAACTGGCTCTGCCTCTACAAGCCCGAAGAGGCTGAAAAATACCTCCAGGCCGTTGTTGAGGGTGGTTATGCACGCGACGATCAAGGCAGGCCAACAATCCCGACCCTGGGTGCTCGTATTCCCCACGAGATGCCAGGAAGTCTGCCACGACAACCAGGCGCAGTAGGTGAGATTCTGGACCGCGGCTACATCTTTGACGACGAGGAGCTCATTCCCGACGTTCCCAACATGCCGCCAGTCGTTCAGAAGTACCTTCACTCAATTCTCGAGCTGAGCCAGCTCTCGCACCGTGGTGCCGAAGTTAAGCGCCTCTTTGCGGAGGTAGATCGAACCATCCACGAGAAGTTCAGACTGAGCAACCGCCAGTACGCCTTTCACATAGAGTCGGCTCGGGAGGGCGAGGCGATCGTCCAACGCAACTTGGGAGACTCCCACGACTATAATATTGAGTACGTCTCACTCAGCTCGCTCGATGCACTGAAAGCCGAGACGCCCCTCTTCCCCGATGACGGCAAGACATTTTACGTCGTTAACTTCGAGGGTATCGGAGTCCTCCCCGGCCTCTCTCTGCTCATCACGCCCCACCAAGCGGTCAAAGACTCCTACGAAAACAAGAACAATAAGGCCGCCTTCCGCAACCTCCACGACATGTGGGCCCGCTGGCCTGCAGAGACATCAGAGACGCCAAACATCCCCGCCGTCGCCTCCCTGGGACTCATACTCCAACAGGACGAGATAGCCCCACGAAATGAGGCAAAAACGACGGGAAGACAGACCTACCTCCCCGTCGTTCTCAGCAAATACGAGAAGGAAATCAGCAAAGCAGCTACGGAAAAAGGCTTCCGATACGACAAAGAAACGGTCATGCTACCCACCGACACCGAAGGTGAACCGGACATGCAGACACTTCAAGCACGGCTGGCTGAGGCGGCAAGCCACACGGAACGAGACCTGGTAAAGACCTGGACCTTCCGCTTCCAGAATCCAGAAGGAAAGATCGTTCGCGAGGTAGAGTATCTCACCGCCTCCGAGCGCTTCTACGTTGAGGCCTGGGTTGACCCAAAACTCCGCGAAGAGCTCGAAGACGTTGTCTACCTCTGGCGTGATGGTCAGGAGAACCGCCAGATTCTCACGGCAAATCCCGGCCCCGGCCAGCTCCACGAGAGCATCCGCTCACCCCAGAAACTCCTCAAACTGCTTGAGCTGCTCAAGCAGCACAATGGCAACGGCCTCTCACCTGAGCTACAAAAAGAGATCATTGAGAAGTTCCGCCACTTTGTGGGCATTCCTTCAAGCCACAAGCTGGGCTTTTTGGGCTCAGCCACACAGTGCATGCAGCAGCTTGCCGAGGCGATAAGCCGCAACGAGTCGGCCTTCGAGGTTATACAAGTTACCAACGGCTCATTCAGTGAGCGCCTCAACGAGGTCCTGACAAAGCACCTGAAAAAAGTTAACCGCATCACCACGCCCTGGACCACCTCGGAGCACTCGGAACTCAAGCCGGTCGTCGCAAGAATTAAGGATGCCATTGCAAAGGCCGGAAGCAAGCGCCCAGTCATCTTCGTCACTCCCCACAAAACCTCTACCTCAGCCGACTTCCTCCCTGACCACCTCCTTAAGGCGCTCAAAGAAGAAGGACTCATTCAAGGCCGCGACTTCGACATGATCTGCGATGTCACCTCAGGTATCGGAGCACGCCACTACGCAACGCTCGACGACCCCGACACCGGCGAGGGACGTATTCCCTTCGGTGGCTGGTTCGGCTCGTTCCAGAAAGGTATGGGACTCCCACCGGGCATAGCCTTCCTCTCACTCTCACCCCAGCTCGCCCAACGGCTTGGATATGGCTCAACTGTGGAGGAGTCGACTCCGGACTTCAACCTCAGTGCCTCACTCGACGCCGCATCAAACGGTTCAGTCAACAACCCACTGGCTCTCGCCCTGCTCAGAGAAAAACTCAGTGCGGAACAAGAGCAGAAACGTACCCCCGAGACGATTCAGGCGGAGGCGAGAGAGAAGATTAATATGGTAATGGGATGGATGGATACTCACGCCGACCTTATGCCGCTTGTGCAGAATGCGGTAGACCGCTCACCACTTCTGATGGGTATCTTCTCACAGTCAAAAAATCTCGTGGTCGCTCGACGCCTCCTCTCCGAGATCTTCGGGTACCATATCGGAGCCGGCTACGGCCCCTACTCAAGTGAGGCGATCCGTCTCTACCTGCCGAATCTGACACTTCGTGACACCGAGCGCCTCCTTACCGCTCTTGACCACGTTCTCACACTGGACGACGTCGTTAAAACGCGCGGTGAGAACATACCGAACATAGCCCTACGCGAGCCCCACGATCCTCTCGCCGTCATCGACCGGCTCTCACGGGATCTGAGTGCCGATGACATCTTTAAAGACGAGGCGGGCCTTGGCTGGCTCGACCGAATAGTGAAAACCTATAACGCAGGTGTAGAGCCCCCCAGGCGCAGAAAGATGCGTGGACGCCTTCCGGCAACGACCAATGCCTACGATGAGAAGGCCGGTATCTACAACTTTGATCGCAATATCAGAGCAATGGAGGCGATACTCAACCTAAGCGATACGAACGGGCATACGATCCTTATGCACTACACACTGTTGCAGGACAACCTCAGCAACATACGGGATATGATCGCCGGTGCTCCTGAAGAGATCTACAACGAAAGCGACGACTTCACGGCTATGGTCAACTTCTACCTGACCCAAGCACGCGAAAGTCTGACAACGATCTCCCAGCTGCTCAAACAGTACACCGAAACAGCCGAGCGTGATGCAGACGGATTCGTCATCTGGCCGCTGGCAGCCTAAGCGGAGCCATGCGGAGCGAAGGAGACCCACCGCTATCAAAGCCGGAATAACCCTACCCGTTCTACGCTTACTCAACCGGAAGGCCACGGAGATTTACGAAGTAGACCTGTTTGTCGTCCGCGATGTAGAGGCGGTTATCTACAACCTCAAGATCGCGAAGCGTACCAACATTCTCAAAGACGTACTGAGTCTGGTAGGCGGCTCCTCCATTTTGGAGATCCTTGCGGTAGATGAGAACACGCTGCTGAGCCGGCTCAAGAACATAGAGATAGAGAGACTCCGGCGCCGTAACCAACTTTGTTGGCTGAGTTACCGGAACGACCGGAGAGCGACGAAGTGGAAACTCCTGCTGCTCACCCTGATAGAGCTGAGTGATGGTTCCATCTGAGTTCAAAACGTAGATGTTGGAGTCGATGGCGATTGAGACGCCCTTCTCAAGCGAGGCATCCTGATTGTAAGCCTCACTCACGTCAAAGCCCTCACGACGACGCTGATAGCGCCAGATCTGATTGTGCTCAGGATCAAGAACATAGAGACGAGGACCATATGAAGTCATATCAACACCTTTCTTCCACAGACCATCACTCGTGCTGACCTCTTGGACGCGACCATCCTTGTACTCGAGCATCTTCCCGGTACGAGTGAGGAAAAGCAGAGAGTTCTCTTCATTGAAAGCTGAAGCGAGAATAACCGTCTCAACATCACTGATCGTAAGAGGATCCTGGAGCTTATCGAGGACGATCTCATACAGTGCATTGTATTCAAAAGCATACAGAAGATCCTTAAGCGCGATCAGCCCCAACGCACTTACATTCTCACGCTTTTCGGCAAGATTGGCCACGATCGTGGGGGTCAGACGCTTGATATCGTCGAGCGTATCGCGCTGAGTCTGAATCTCATCGAGGAGTGTGACCGCCTCACTGCGCAAGAAGCGCGAGCTCAAAACGGTAAGAGCCTCTTGCTCCGCAGCTGTGAGGGTATCGGCCGCCTTTTCTTTATCGAACTGGCCAACAGTCGAAGCCTCACCAAGAAGCTCACGAACATGATTAAGACGAGACTGATGTTCGGCAATGAGCTCCTGCTGGCCTCCACGCGAGCGGAGCCAGAAGACACTAACAACAAGAAGGATGAGCAGACCGGCGGCGATCATGAGGATGCGCTCCTTTCTCATCTCTTTGCGGAAACGAATCTTCGGCAAGACACGTCCCATCTTTTCTTGAGCGGCTGCTGCAGTACTCTCCAAGGTTTCGGAGACCTTATCTTTTACGGTATTAATCTTATTCCTCATCCAAAGTTTCGCCCCCCAAGCAACGAGCGTTTTAACCCCGGGAATCTTAGCGACGAAAGAGATCATCCGGAACTTGCGATAGAGACTCTTGCAGCTTCCTGAAAACCGCCTCCAAGCCTCAACCGGATGCCATGCAGAACGCTCTCCCGACTCCATCAACTCACTATCGAACATCCCCTCAATATCGGCTGCTACGGCCTCCTCCTTACCCATGTACAAGCCAACAACAGCACTGCGCCCCAGGATTTCGGTAAGAAGATAGTCTTGCAGCTCACCGAGAGCTTCAGCGAGCTCACCATGATGAGTAAGCGCAAACATCTTACCGAGATCACCTTTGGTTATATAACGAACGAGACGAGACGACGATAAGAGAACGGTATCCCCTTCTTCAAGGGCACCGTTGGCAATATTAACGAATGATTCGGTGTGAGCATCCTCAACAAGACCTTCGGAGATGATCGAGACGAAACGCTTTCTAATAAGGTAGGCCTCTGCATCACCCGTGACCGAGATATAAAGGGTGTTTTCTACAATCGCACCTATCGAGATGTTCAGGTTGCCAATGAAGCGTGAGGCCTTTTCCTGACGGAAACTCTCAATCGTGGCATTTACCTCTTTTAGTGACTCCTCAAATCGCTCGTAAGGATCAGCCTCCATGGAGCGGTAAAACGCTTGACGGAAGTTAGAAAAAAGAGCCTCGCCTATATCCTCGGCCTCGGATTGGTTATTAAGGATCTCGAGTGCCATAAAGATTCGCCCACCTTTAGCAGTGGGATCATCGGTCAGCTCGTAGGAGTAGTTCTCGAGGAAGCTTTCGTCTCCCTTTCCAATAAAGATGAATTCCGATTCACAGGCGAGAGCCATAGTGGAAGGTTTATTAATGACAAATTTTCTGAAACTATACCAAATCGAAGATGAACCTCAAAGAAGACTCTTCTTACTATACGGATCGGGGGGAAATTAGCAATTTCACAGCATTTTTCTTGAAAATCCAGCTCAATTCGATGAGCACCGGCTATTTTAAGCCTGTTTGTTTTGACTTTTTAAGGTTTCGTCCGTATGATGCGTGGGCTTATGTTGAGCAAACTTAAAACACGAAAGCGAAAGCGCACACACGGATTTCTCAAGCGCATGCGTACGACTGCTGGCCGCGAGGTCATCAAGCGACGCCGCAGCAAGGGGCGCAAACAGCTGACAGTCTAAAGAGCGAGTAGCCAGGAGCTCGTAGCACGCCCGCACGCCCTCGTTACGAACTGCTTGCTACCCGCTACCGTACTGCATCATGCTCCCCTCAACTCACCGGATAGGTCAGAGTTACCGCATTCAACAAATTTTGAGACGGGGTCTTTTCTTTCGTAGTTTTAGCTTTCAGGCAAAGCTGCTCACCTCCAACGAGGCGCATAACCGCTTCGCTCTCATCGTCTCAAAAAAAACAGCGAAAAAGGCCGTTATCCGCAACAGGATACGACGCCGGCTCGATGAGGCGGTTCGCAAATGTATTCACGCACCCTCCTCAACATGTTACGATATCGTCATTCTCGCTCGGAGCGAGGCGCTAACGACCGAGTTCAGCAGGCTCGTCGAGGAGATACTTACTCTGCTTAAAACTATAGACCGCTCTCCCCCATCACATGGATAAGAAAAAACTCATAACTTGGCTTCTGTTTTTTACGGTCATCTTCCTCGGCCTACAGCTGCTCAACCCTGCAAAACCCGCTCAGCAAAACCCGGAATCGACCGCGTCGGTAACAATCAGTGCAACAAAGGACAGTTATGCGGTGGATGAGGCGGTGAGTGTAAAGGTAAAAAACAATACGGAGGAGGCCATAACTCTTCCGAAAACCTGCCCCACCAATCCCCTGACGGTCAGCACGCTTGCCGGAGATAGCTTCACCGAGAAGACGGCGACGGCCGCTATCTCGTGCGATGAGGTAACACCGACGACCATAAACCCGGGCGAAGAAACGACGATTAACTTTGAGTACTGGAATCACAGCCTCTTCGGAGAGGTTGGCCAGTATAGAGTCAGTCTTACACTTCCAAGCGGCGATCCCGAAGGTGAGCCACAAACGTTCTCATCGGCAAGTTTTAATGTAGAGCAGGCGGGAGTAGTTAAACGCTTCTTCAGAGCTGCCTTTTACCAGCCGATCTACAACGCCCTCATCTTTATCGTCTCAGTTATTCCCTACCATGACCTTGGTTTTGCAATAATCATTCTGACCCTGATCATCAGACTGATCCTCCTTGTACCCTCACAGCGTGCCATAGTCTCACAGAAGCGAATGCAGGAGCTTCAGCCAAAACTGACTCGACTACGTAAGGAGCACGAGGGAAACCAGGAAAAAATCGCCCAGGAGACAATGAAACTCTGGAAAGAACACAAGGTAAATCCGTTTGGAAGCTGCCTCCCGCTCCTCATCCAGTTCCCCTTCCTCATCGCAATCTTCTATGTTGTGCAGAGCGGACTCAATCCGGACAACGCCTACCTTCTCTACAGCCCGCTTCAGCACTTTAATCTCCAGTCGATTCAGACACTCTTCCTGGGCATTCTTGACCTTAGGAAGGTGGACCACTTCGTCCTGCCGCTGATCGTTGGACTTCTGCAGTTCGGGCAGATGAAGCTCGCCATGGCACAGAAAAAAGAGAAAGATGAGTCACGGAAGGAGAGCCGCAAGCACAAAGACAAGAAGGAGAAGAAGCCGTTAGCGGGATCAGAAATGGAGATTGCGAACAAGGCGATGATCTACATTATGCCCGTCATGATAGCCGGATTCAGTGCAACTCTCCCGGCCGGCGTAGGCCTCTACTGGGGCGTCTCAACTCTCTTCGCCCTGGTTCAGCAACTGGTGGCAAACAGGAAGTAAGAGCCTTCCTTGCGCTCCTCAGACAGCTATATTATAATCATCCGCGTTATGGACACACTTCTGCAAGAGATTCTCAGCGAACTCCTTGAAGCCCTCGGTATCAGCTTCCGCCACATCGCGGTTGCGATCGATGAGAGTGAAGGGCCACGCCGCGCACCACTCTACAAGATTGATATTGAGACGGACGAGTCAGCCATACTGATCGGTCATCACGGTGAGAATGTTTACGCGCTTCAGCACGTTCTGAAAACTATCGTCTGGCGAAAAACCAACGAGAGCATCTTTGTCGTAATCGACGTAGATGGCTACCGCCGACGACAAGAGGAAAGCATAATGGAGCTGGCCCGACGTAAGGCGGAGATGGTCCGTAAAAATGGCGGATCACAGATACTTCCTCCAATGTCTCCCTACTTCCGTCGCATCGTCCACCTCACCCTCACAGCTGACGAGTATGGTGACCTGACGACCGAGAGTGTAGGTGAAGGCGAAAATCGAGCGGTAAGTATAAAAAAGAGTTAGAGATGAGGAGGAGCATTGCCAGCATACTGATCGCAACAACTCTCATCTCACCTACAGGGGTTTTTGCCCAAACAACTGACGGTCTTCCTCAACAAGTCATCCCAAACTTCTACGACCTCCCCGAAGACTCGGAGTACTTCTTACCCGTAACCTATCTTCATGAGCGCGGACTTGTTGCCGGCTACGAAGACGGGACCTTCCATGCGGAGGAGCCGGTAAATCGAGCTGAGGCTCTGGCAATGGTGCTACGCGCTACAGATCACGAGATACTCCACGAGATCACACGCAAGAAGGCGGAGGCCGAGGCGGCGCTAAGAGCTGCTGAGAAAGCAAAGCTCGAGGCCGAGGCCGCAGAGAGAGAGGACCAAACCCAAGCTCATGAGGCTGAGAAGTTCGAGAGTGAGACCTCCACCGAAGCGACACCGAGCCAAAGAGAACCGGTAGCTGAACCGACGTTGGCAGATAACACTGGTACGGAGGCTGAGCCAGTTACGCCAGTTACCGAACCAGCCGCATTTGCCGATATTTCCGAGGAGGACTGGTTCTACGATATTGTGACGGGTGCAAAACGGTATGGAGTGGTGAGCGGAACGGGTGAGGGCACCAACTTTGAACCCGAAAAAGAGGTTATTCTTGTTGGAGCGCTACGAATGCTCTTCAAAAGCAGCGGCGAAGAGCTTCCCCTACCCGAGGAGATCAACCTGCGCTATCCCCTCCCCGACCTCGACAAAACTCAGTGGTACGCTCCCGACCTCATGCTGAGCGCAGCACGCGGCATGCTCCTAAGAACAACCGGCGGCGAGCTTGTAATAAAGCCGGACGAGACGCTGAGCCGTGGTGAGATGGCCGCTCTCATCTATCGCTACATCAAGACCGAGGAGGGGGGAATGTTTGGCTACGCGAGCTGGTATGGCGATGGACTGGCGCACACGAGCGTCCCGCAAGGAGAAGAGTATGTCGACAACTACCGGACGGCGGCAAACCGCACACTCCCCTTTGGTACTATCCTCAGGGTTACCAACAGTCTTAACGGGAAGCAGGTGGATGTCGTGGTCAACGACCGTGGCCCCTTCATACCGGGCCGCATCCTGGACCTCTCACGCTCTGCTTTTGCAGAAATAGCCAGTCCGGGAGCCGGCGTTGCCCGCATCGAGTTTGAGATTATCGATCCGGTTGAATAAGAGCCGTGAGGCTTGCATCCACAACTCAAGACTACTACGATAACAGACAGTCATGCCTTACAGAAAAACACCTCTCTCAGTTCAGATTAACAAGTCACGCAAACTCCTGATAGGGACACTGCTCTTCCTCCTCGTGGGAACATCCACCTACTTTTTCATCAAGGTGAGCGCCACTGCAGAAAAAGGAGCGGTCATTCGAGAGGGGCAGTTTGAGCAGCGTGAGCTCGAACTTAAAAACAGACTGCTCAAGCAGCAGGTGCTGGAAGCTCAGTCGATCAATGAGATAAAGTCGAGCGAAGCTATCTCGACGATGGAGTCCCCCAGAGAGGAGACCTACGTAGAGCCGGTCCGGCCGATCTCGAGTACGAACGACGAGAAGACGCTACGCTAAAAAGCGCTCAACATCCTCAACCAAGGCGCGAACATGATCTGCCGTCCGAGCAAAGGTCTCTTTTTCAACATCGGTGAACTTAACCTCGAGCACCTTCTCGACACCATTGCGCCCAAGAACCGTGGGAACACCGATGAAGAGCCCCTCGACGCCATACTCGCCATTAAGGTAGGAAGCACAGGGCATGACACGCCTCTTGTCCTTAAGGATCGACTCAACCATCGCAACAACTGAGGCTCCCGGAGCATAGTAGGCGCTGCCGGTTTTGAGGAGCTCGACGATCTCGGCACCACCATTTCGTGTACGCTCAACGATGCGCTCGATCACCTCCTCGGAGAGAAGATCGTGAAGGGGAATTCCTCCAACACTGGCGAAGCGCGTTACCGGGATCATCGTATCTCCATGGCCTCCAAGGACAAAGGCGACGACGTCTTCGACGGAGAGGTTGAGTT
>PFRX01000043.1:59206-98346 GCA_002788775.1 Candidatus Peregrinibacteria bacterium CG_4_9_14_0_2_um_filter_53_11
AAGCTGCGCATGCGGGCTGAGTCCAGAACACCGGCCATCCCGATAACACGATTTGTTGGGAAACCCGTGGCCTTCCAGGCGGCATAGACCATCGCATCGAGAGGGTTGGAGACAACAATAACAATGGCATTGGGTGAGTACTGCTTAATCTGCTGGCTCACAGAGGAGACGATCTTCACATTCGTCTGGAGGAGCTCGTCGCGGGTCATTCCGGGCTTGCGGGGAATTCCGGCGGTTATGACAACAACATCCGAGTCTTTCGTATCTTCATAAGAGTTTGTTCCCATCATACGAACATCGACACCGGCAACCGGAGCCGCCTCGGCCAGATCGAGCGCCTTTCCCTGTGGAATCCCCTCCTGAATATCAACCAGCACAACGTCTCCAAGCTCGCGAAGAGCCAAGAGCTGAGCGGTTGTCGAGCCAACGAAGCCGGCACCAACGACGGTAATTTTAGGTCGCATAAGGGAAAGTTAGGAAGAAGTAAGTGCGTTTGGGAGCTACCACTGGGAAGCACCGACGCACCTTCAGAATACTAAAAAGCCGAAGCCATTCAAAGCTCGAAAACTCGGCAGCTGCCGGAGGATGCAGTTATGAGTTGGCGTTTACGGGGAGACTGGTATACTGGGCACGATCCGGCGCCATCGTCTATCGGTTAGGACACTGCCCTTTCAAGGCGGAAAGACGGGTTCGACTCCCGTTGGCGCTACCACCTCTATGCAGTTCAAACAGACCCAGATCGTCAAGATTGGAAGCCAGGCGCTCTTCCGTGAGGGAGATCACCTCGACATCAACAAGATCAACGACCTTGCCCACTCGGTGAAGAGACTCCGTGATGAGCGCGGGGTCATGAGTATCCTGGTGACCTCGGGTGCAGTCGCGCTCGGAAAGATGAATACGACGGTCTCAGAGCTGAACGGTAGCCCCCTTGCCTCTCGGGTTGCCGCGGCTGTTGGGCAGTTTGAGCTTATGAACCTCTACAAGTTAAGTCTGGGCGAGGATATTGCACAGATCCTTGCGACACACCACAGCATACTCTCCGAAGAGCGTCGTGGCCCCTTCATTGAGATGATGAATCTCCTGCTTGGTAAGGGAATCTTCCCGGTCGTGAATTACAATGATGCTGTCGACGACTACGAGATAACCCACGTTGCCGACTTCACCGATAACGATCGACTGGCCGAAGAGCTCGCCTCGATGATGAAGACCGACCGAGTGGTTATCCTCTCAAATGTGGATGGATTTATGGATGGAGAGGGTAAGCTGATAGAAAAAGTCGCAGCCGATGCCAACTATGAAGAGCTCCTCTCACTCTGCAATGGAACCTCGAGCAAGGGAACGGGAGGTATGCGCTCAAAAGTAGCCATTGCCGAGCGACTCACCAAGCAGGGCATCGAAGTTATCGTCGGGAACTCAGCCCGCGACCTTGAAGGCCTGATCAACGGGACGATCGCCTGCACACATTTCATGCCCGCATAAGGACTTGCCCGACGCTTCGTGATGAAGTAGCTTGGTTGAGTGAGCGAACTTCAGGCAATCATCTTAGGTATAGTTGAGGGGCTCAGTGAGTTTCTCCCCATCTCTTCAACGGGCCATCTCGTGCTCACATCACACGCTCTGGGGATTGAGGATACCGAGTTCGTTAAAACTTTTGAGATCGTCATACAGCTGGGTGCGATCCTCTCGGTTGTAGCGCTCTACTGGCGCTCACTACTGGTGAACTGGTCCATAATGAAGCGCATCATCGTCGCGTTTATCCCAACGGCGATACTGGGCCTCTTTTTTTATAAGATCATCAAGGAGCACCTCTTGGGCAACCCGACTATCGTGGTCTGGGCACTCGCCCTCGGTGGTCTCTTTTTAATTATCTTCGAGCTACTTCACAAAGAAAAAGCCGACGCGGCAAAAAAAGTTGAGGAGCTGAGTTACAGACAAGCGGCCCTGATCGGACTCAGCCAGACCTTCGCCTTCGTCCCGGGAGTCTCACGCTCTGCCTCAACGATTGTCGGTGGCCTGATGATGAATATTAGCCGAACAACCGTCGTCGAGATGTCCTTCCTTCTTGCCGTCCCCACTATGGCAGCGGCAACCGGCCTCGACCTGATAAAGTCGGGACTCAGCTTCTCCTCAGATCAGGCTCTCGTGCTCGCACTGGGCTTTGTAACATCATTTATCGTCGCCCTCGCCTCAATAAAATTCCTACTGAAATTCATAAAACACCACACCTTTATAGGCTTCGGGATCTACCGCGTAGTCATCGCACTCGCCTACTGGAAACTCTTATTATAAGGGCCTTAAAAGGACCTATAAAGGCTCTATAAACTCTCGGGAAGTCCCAAAGCCTGCAAGTATTTCAGACGATCGAGCCCATTTATTATGTAAGGCTGAACGCTGTCGAGGCGGGTTGGCATAAACTCAACAGAGGGACGTCCCGTCTGGGGAGCGAAGGTTATTTTGGCGATCACGCCATCACGAACGGCGTCCGAGAAGAACTGGTCGAAGACGAAGTTACCCAAGCTGTAGAGGATGAGTCCATCTTTGTAGCGTTCGGCCGGCTGCACAACATGCGGGTGGTGGCCAATGACGAGGGAGGCCCCGGCATCGACGGCAGCATGAGCAAAATCTTTCTGGAACTGATTAGGCTGAGTGCGGTACTCGATACCGGCGTGCATCGAGACGATGACAATCGAGTACTGAGCCTTAGCTTCAGCTACATCTTTTTTGACTTGATCAATATCCATAGAGGCGATTCCGGCTGAGTTCGCAGCGGCCTCTCCATTACCTCCCGGAGGGATGCTCGGATCACTGTAAGCCAAGATAGCTATGCGGCGACCTTTAACGTCGAGGACGGCGGGCTTGTGAGCTTCAGCAATGTTCGTTCCGCCACCGGCATGCTTGATGGAGTTGGCGTCGAGGGCATCAATCAGCTGGAGAAGACCCGGGGCCCGATAGTTCATGGTGTGATTATTCGCAACAGAAACGACGTCATAACCCGCGAAGGTGAGCCCCGTGATACTCTCGGCATCGGCACGGAAGGTCGTCGACCCATTGGGGGTCGTGTAGCCCTTCAAAACGGGGGTCTCGATATTTCCAAATGTAAGGTCGCCACTTCGAAGTACCTCGGCAACATTATGGAAGGGATAGGTATAGTCGTTGAGAGCCCGCATCCGCTTTTCGACATAACGTGCCAGGAGGATGTCACCCGTGGCCATCATAACAATCGGCTCCTCTTGTGCGGCAGAGGCGGCAGCTGAGTCGAGTTGAGGAGCAGTGGGGGAAGGAGCGGCTTCGGGAGTTGTCGGCGGCGTCAGCGAGAGGTCATTGAACGTTGAGACCTGAACCATCTGAGTGACGGCGTTGGGAGAGCCTACCTCGGGGGCGGACCATGAGGCGAGCAGTGAGAGGACGGCAAAAACACCGACAATGGCGCTAAACCAACCAACAAAGGTCTTTACTCGATAGATGACATGATTGGAGGAGTGAGACTGGGCAAGCTTCTCAACGCCGGGTGGAGGTATTTGAAGCGGAGTGGGAAGCTGACGAAGCTGAAAGGCCTTCAGAACGGGCCGAGGAGAAGCCTTCTTGGCTGTAGGAGCTGGCAGAGGCGCGACTTTTTGAGCGGGCTTCGTTGCCTTTTTAAGGTGTTTCTTAACAGCGGCCTTGGGTGCGGCCGATTTCTTTAGAGAGAGCTTGGCGACAGGCTTCTTTGAAGAGAGTTTGACTCCAGTTTTTTTTGAGACCGGGGGCTTGATGGTAGAGGAGTTCTTTTTCGGAACAGCCTTTTGAGCTGAAGGACGAACAGTCTTTTTCGGAGCGGTCTTCACCACCTTTTTAGGCTTGGGAGCAACGGCCTTCTTTTTCAGAGGAGCACTCTTTTTTACACTCACTGGCTTTTTTACAGCCGTGGCCTTCTTGCCGGAGTTGGCCGGTTTGGAGTGAGCTTTTTTCGAGGCCGATGGTGATGTTGACTTCTTTGGCATATTAATTTCCAGTGTAATGATTCCTTATTTTTTTATCAATGAAATTGATACATTATTCAACCTCAACGAGCGGTTGTCGAGTGGCAGGATCTGAGACCAACTTCCAGCTTTTTCCGGCAAGTTCCGCCTCGAAGATAGATTTAAAGACACTCTCGTAGGGCAGTGCACCGGAAACATACTTGCCGTTCACAAAGAAGGTGGGGGTTCCGTTAACGCCTACTGCCAGACCATCGACAAGATCATCTCGGACCTCGTTAACGTGTGTGCGAGCGCTCATGCAGCTCTTGTAGGTTTCAAGATCGAGTCCGACAGTCTCCGCATAACCCGCGAGGATATCCTCAACTACGGGGTTCCCCGCCCACTCACTCTGACCTAAAAAGATAGCGTCGTGCATCTCTTGGAACTTCGACTGGTCTTCGGCACACTCAGCCGCGAGCGCAGCGAGCGGCGCCTGAAGGTGACCATCAATGGGAAAATCACGATAGACAAAGCGGACCTTACCCGTATTTATATAGTTTTCCTTAATAAGAGGGAAGGTGTCTGTAATAAAGCGGAGACAGAAGGGACACTGAAAGTCACTAAACTCAACGACCGTTATAGGTGCGCTCTCACTTCCCCATGAGGGATCGTCATTCGGAAGTGCCGCTATCTGTTCAGCGGTGAGAACGGGTGAGGCAGGAGCAGCCTGCTGCTGGGCTACAGGCGGGGAGGGAGCTGCCTCAGGCTTTAAGAAAGCGGGAAGCTGAGAAGCACCGAAACCGACGATAATTCCCAACAAGATGAGGGTCGATATCATCCATGGATTCGGGCTGTTCTGTTCGTTCGTCATAGTGTGGGGATAAGAGAAAAAATCATTGAGCTAACTACTATTAGACAGTAGTTTTTTTCGAGCGCAACGTCTAGCAAAAAAACAGCCTATCGCGTATGGTTGGTTCAGATGAAGAAAGCCATCTACAAGGTGCCGAACGGCAAACTTCTCAAAATCTTCCTCCGGGTAGATGGAGCTAAGTCGATTAGCCAGATTAAAATTACCGGTGATTTTTTTATGTACCCCGAAGAGACGATCATCCCTTTGGAAGAGGCACTGATCGGCACTCCCCTCTCTGAGGAAGCGCTCAGTAACAGGCTGCGTACTTTCTGGGAGTCTCATCCCACAACTCTCTTTGGCATCGATACGGACTCGCTTATTCTCACAATCCTTAACGCCGCACAGAGCCCATGAAACTCCGACTTTTGATGACCGGCAAAAGCTCCGCTGCGGAAAATATGGCGATCGATGAAGCAGTACTTGAGTCAGTGAGCTCAAAGAACTCTCCTCCAACGCTGCGTCTCTACGGATGGGAGCCTAAGGCGATCTCGCTGGGGTACTTCCAGAGCCTTGAGGAAGAGGTTGATCGAGAGGCGTGCAGAGTAAAAGGCATCGATATCGTACGGCGAATGACCGGCGGTGGCGCCGTTTTCCATGATGAAGAGGTCACCTACAGCATTCACCTTCCCGAGGCTGAAGAGATTATACCCACGGGCGTTCTCGAGTCTTACCGTGCGGTAAGCGAGGGAGTTATTCGCGGAGTTGCTGAGCTCGGAGCGGCCGCCTCGTTCGTCCCGCTCAACGACTTGGTCGTGATAGATCAAGGCCTACCCCGAAAAATCTCCGGCAATGCACAGACGCGCAAGAAAGGAGTTATACTGCAGCACGGGACACTTCTTCTACAAGTTGACGTGGATACGATGTTTGAGCTCCTGAGAGTCCCCAGCGAAAAGCTCAAAGGCAAACTCATCAGCGAAATACGCGAACGCGTTACAAGCCTCTCCAAACTCCTCGGCAGAAGAGTGACCTTTGATGAGGCCTGCGAAGCCCTAAAAAAGGGTTTCTCGGAAACCTTCAGCGATCACGAGCTTACACTTGAAAAGCTAACCGGCGATGAGCTCAAGCGCATAGACGAGCTGGTGAGAACCAAGTACGCTTCAGATACATGGACCGCTCAACGATAACCTAAATTTTATCTTATATGGACTACGATGTACTCATTATAGGCGGCGGCCCCGGCGGGGCCGCCGCCGCACGACACCTCGCAAAGAATGGCAGAAAAGTCGGCCTCATCTCTGACGAGCTTGGTGGCGAGTGTCTCAACTATGGCTGCATCCCAACCAAGACCTATCTCTGGACGGCGGAGCTCCTGGAAAAGCTCAGAGAAAATGGCAGTCTCTTCGGCATAGAGGCCGGCTCACCTCAGCTCAACTGGCAACAGCTCAAAGAGCGCCGCGCTGATGTAGTTCGCAAGCTCAGCAAGCAGCTCGCCTTTGTTGTCGAAAGAAGCGGCGCGACAATCATCCAAGGACGCGCACGATTTAAAGATGCACAGACACTGACAATCACGCCCCTTAACTCAGAAGAGAACAACTACGAGCTGACGGCTGAAAAGTTCATCATCGCCACCGGCTCGCTCCCCACCCAACTCCCCGGCTTCGACTGGAGTGAAAAAATCTTATCCAACCACGAGATCCTCGACCTTCCGCTCCTTCCTAAAAACCTTCTGGTCATTGGCGGAGGTGCAATCGGTGTTGAGTTCGCCTCAGTCTTCTCAGCCTTTGGGGTCGAGGTCTCAGTTGCCGAAGCCTCAGATCGGCTTCTCCCCCTTGCCGATGCAGAGGTCGCTCAAGAGCTCGAACGAGTCTTTGCAAAGAAGAAAATAACCGTACTTAAAGATATCCGCATCTCGCCCGAACAAGCCGCCGTCTACGATAAGGTGCTCATCGCCGTTGGACGCACCCCAGCTACCGGCGCACTCGGACTTGAGGCCGCCGGTCTCACCGTTGAGCATAAGGGAATCCCCACCAACGCGGTTATGCAGACCTCTCTTCCTCATATCTATGCCATCGGCGACGTCGCCGGAAAAGCACTCCTGGCATACACCGCAGAACGAGAAGGAACGATTGCCGCACAACACATTTTGGGGAAGAATCCGGCACCTCTCCGCTACGAGACCGTCCCCACAACGATCTTCTCGCTCCCGGAGGTCGCCTTTGTCGGCGCAACTGAAGAGCAGGTAAAAGATACCGGCAGAGCCTATCGGGTGGGGAAGAGCATGAACATAGGAAATGCCAAGGCACTCATCATGGCCGGCCGAGAGGGGTTTGCTAAAGTCCTGATAGACAGTGAAAGCAACCAGCTGCTGGGGATTCATATGATTGGAGAAAAGGCCTCCGAACTGATCGCCGAAGCCTCACTCGCACTCACTAATGATATGAGCCTGGAGTCGTTCACTCTCAACCTGCACAGCCATCCGATTCTTGGCGAGATACTCAAAGAGGCCTGTGAGGAGCTGGCTCTTTAGCCACTAGTCCGCCCATCAAATGATCGGCTAACCGAGGCCCAACCTGACGCGCCTATTTACAAAAGTGCGCTTTTGAGCTATTATAGTTAAAAGAAACAAAAAAATATGAGCACTATAAAACGATTCATTTTTGGTGTCGGACTCCTCACACTCGTTTTGGGTGGAGCCTATCTCTCGGGAGCCATCTCGAGCGACAACCTCCCTTCTTATCTGAAGCCGTATGCACAAGTACTAAGCCAGAGTGAAGAGGACTATTTGGATATCGACTGTACGCCGGAACTTTGCGGTGGTGACGTTTCCCAAGAAGATGAGTTCATAAATACACCTGATCCGGACCTCGAAGAACTGCTCCTCCCCTCATGTTCAGAAGACATCTGGGAGTGTGGTTCGTGGACAAGCTGTTCGGCAACCGGAACTCAGACGCGCTCATGTAATCTGGTCAACGACTGCAAATCAGCCACCACCCCTCCCCCCCCCCAGCAACAGTCATGTCAGCCACCAACGCCTCCGGTCAAGAAACCCGTCAGCGTCAAACCAGCGCCAGCTCAGACACAACGGCCTGCGGCGGAAAAGCCGGCAGCCGTTGAGTCCACCGAAACTCAAGATATTGATAAAGCTCTCACCGAAGAGCTCGTCAGCCTCCAAGTTGACGAGGCGGTAAAGGCCGAAGAAAAAGCGGCCGAAGAGTACAAAACTTCAGTGACCGAGACTATCGAGAAAAATCCTCTCTTCAAAGAGGTACTCGAAAAATCCGGCGTGAGCGCGAGCGATATCCAGGCCGACTTGGAAAAACAAAAGGATACCAACGACAACGGTATTCCCGATACCCTTGAACGACGTGCGGGAATTGATGCCGGAGCTGAACGATCACGCCGTGCTCGCGACGAGCTTGAACTTGCACGAACACGACTTAAACTTGTTGAAAACGGCGCAAGTGAAAAAGAGGCGACGGAGGCCGTTAATAGGCTTGCAAAAGAACTCCGCGGCAAGCGCCGAGTAGAGACGATCGACACTATCAGTGAGAAGCTCTATGGACAGAAAATTGAAAACCAGCTTCAGGACACCAATAAAGACGGCATCTCCGATCAGGCGGCAGTTCTGATGGGACTCGACCCTAAGGCCTCAGCCGATAAAGATGAAGGTGGCTTCACCTCTGCAGAGCGCGTCCTTTACGGACTCGACAAGGTCTCGATCGGTAATGGTGGACTCAACGATCCGGTTGATAGTGAAGCCATTGGCAATGGTGGACTTAATCATCCCGTTGATAATGCAGCCATCGGTAACGGTGGACTTAATCACCCTCTGAGTATGGGAATGAGCCATGGAACACGTGTTGAAGGGAGAGGATTCACCGTTCTCGCGGCGGGCAAGCCCGGCGAGCGGGTCACTCTTTTTGCACTTGATCAAGAAGGTAATGAGATCGCCCTTCAGACCAACACTATGTCAGAAAATGGCCGTGCCGTTTTTGGTCCTGAGCCCCAACTTGAACCGGGACGATATGTTATGCAGGTGCGTGGTGTAGAGAGGCGTGTCAGCAGTTTTGAAAACCTGCTTAAAGCCTCGACCTTGGCCCAACTAACAAAAGAGAGCCCAAAACGCTCTCGCGCCGTACTGGTTGAGGTAGTTGACAAGACGGATGTTGCAGAACCGATCGTCGAAACGATCCAGAATGTTAATCTGACAAACCTTCTCAGGGATATTAAGGTAAAAACGGACTCAGCCGGACGTATTACCGTTACGGGGCGTGCCGATATCGCCAGCACCGTGATCGGAAACTTCCAGAGTGCCGTCTTCACATCTGCAATCCTCGCCGACGTGACAACGGGATCATTCCAGCTAACCTCATCCGAGCCACTTCCCGATGGAGATCATGAGGTACTGCTCTATGCGACTCTTCCGGAAAATAACGCCCAGAGTAAACCCGTCAGAGTCTCCTTCTCTATAATCGAAACCGCTCAAGCGGCGGATGGTGAGAGTGGTCGAGTTATTACCAACCAGTCGACACCAGAGAGCTCTGAAGTGAGCGCCGACTTCCCTCTTATACCGGTCGCAACCGGTGTTGGAATCGGGCTACTTGTTCTCGTCGGCTATCTACTGCACAAGCGTAAGCTGGGAGAATAAAGGAGCCAAATAAAACTCTAAAATAAGCTGGGACCGTAGCGCGCGACGAAGTGCAACTATTGACTTAACGCCCCTACGGTTCTTTGCAAACAATAAATCAAATTCGAGTCAATATAAGTCTCGCTGGATGTTAGTCCGGCGGACATTTTGGAAGTTTGGGCCTAGAGACGAGCGATTCACGTTAGAAAAAAACTGGGTGGATATAAACTGCACAAGATTGACCGCAACGAGGCAAATAATTTTCGCCCCTCGGCGCTTGTGAGGCACAAGATATAGGGGTAACGTGACTCTTTGGGCACTATATATAGTATTTTGTCCTAACACATGCGCACTTCCCCCACGAAGGCGTTTGAGTTGTCAGCTCTTTTTGTTTTTTAACGTCTTTCTCATCCATGTCCCAGCCCTCTCAACAGAACGCCACAGACCGCCGCACCGAAACCCGAACTCGTTCGGAGCTCACTCGTGTTCGCCGCGAATCTGCCACGCCAAAAAAATCCGGACTTCACATCGGTCGGCTTTTCACAACCAAAGGCAGCGAGCCTCTGGAGGAGGGTGCCTATGAAAAGCGGGTATCACGTATCACAAATCCTGATGGCTCGATCGTCTTCGAGATGAAAGATGTAGAGGTGCCGGCAAGCTGGTCACAAGTTGCAACAGACGTTATCACGCAAAAATACTTCCGCAAACGTGGGGTTTCCGATGAGAAGGGTGGGCGCAACGGCTCTGAGTGGTCGGCCAAGCAGGTCGTCCGTCGTCTGGCGGGCACATGGAGATACTGGGGAGAAAAATACGGTTACTTTGAGACTAAAGAAGATGCAGAGAATTATGAGGCCGAGATGCAGCAGATGCTCATCACTCAGGCTGGTGCACCAAACAGCCCGCAGTGGTTCAACACGGGTCTCGCCTGGGCCTACGATATTAAAGGTGAGGCGCAGGGACACTACTTTGTCGATCCGGAGACCGAAGAGCTTCAGCGCGCCGTCGACTCCTACTCACACCCACAGCCCCACGCCTGCTTTATCCAGTCGGTGAAAGACGACCTGGTGAATGAGGGAGGAATTTTCGACCTTGTCATCCGTGAGGCTCGACTCTTCAAGTTCGGCTCAGGCACGGGAACAAACTTCTCGGCGATCCGATCCAAGAGCGAACCTCTCTCGGGTGGAGGACAGTCATCGGGCCTCATGAGCTTCCTCTGCACGATCGATCGCGCCGCCGGTGCAATCAAGTCGGGTGGAACAACCCGCCGTGCAGCCAAGATGGTCTGCATAGACATCGACCACCCGGAGGTTGAGGAGTTTATCAACTGGAAGGTTATTGAGGAGCAGAAGGTTGCCGCGCTCCATGCGGGCTCCTATATTTGCAAGAACCATCTTCAAGCTATCTTCGAGTCAGCTCGCCGCGACGGGATCGACCCCGAGGTTAATCCGGATCTCAAAAAACTTATCAAAGCTGCAAATAACGAGTACGTCCCCCTGAGTTACATCAAGCGCGTCCTCATGCTTGCGGAGCAGAAGGAGTCGTTCGCAGACGATGACTTCAACTTCCCAACCTATGACACAGACTTCCGCTCTGAGGCCTACCTAACGGTCTCCGGCCAGAACTCAAACAACTCGGTACGTCTGAGTGACGAGTTCCTCGGCGCTGCAAAGCGTGATGAGATGTGGAACCTCCGCAACCGTGCAAAAGGCGATGTGGCCCGTCAGGTCTCTGCACGAAAGTTGTGGAACGATATTACCTACGCCGCCTGGGCCTGTGCAGACCCGGGACTTCAGTTCGACACGACAATTAACGACTGGCATACCTGTCCATCCGACGGTCGCATTAATGCCAGCAACCCCTGCTCGGAGTACATGTTCCTAGACGACACAGCCTGCAACCTCGCCTCGATCAACTTGATTAGGTACTACGATCCGGAGACACAAAAACTCGATATCAAGAAGATCCGCCACGCCTCACGCCTCTGGACGATCACTCTCGAGATCTCGGTCTTGATGGCTCAGTTCCCTTCAAAAGAGATTGCTCAGAATTCTTTTATCTACCGCACCCTCGGTCTTGGCTATGCCAACATGGGAACCGTTTTAATGCAGATGGGAATTCCCTATGCGAGTGAGCGCGGCTATGCGATCTGCGCAGCACTCACGGCCATTATCGGTGGCCAAGCTTACGCAACCTCGGCAGAGATGGCTGAAAAGCTCGGAGCCTTCAGCGCCTACAAGAAGAACCGAGATAACATGCTCCGCGTTATTCGTAATCACCGCCGAGCCGCCTACAACGAGGTCAAAGAAAACTATGAGGGACTGATGGTCGCACCCCAGGGAATTCGCTCGGACCACTGCCCCGATTACCTTTTGGAAAGCGCCCGCAAGGTGTGGGACGAGGCTCTCGAACGAGGAGAGAAACATGGCTTCCGCAATGCACAGGTCACGGTTATTGCTCCAACCGGAACGATCGGTCTCGTTATGGACTGCGACACCACAGGCATCGAGCCCGACTTCGCACTCGTTAAGTTTAAGAAGCTCGTCGGAGGTGGTTACTTTAAAATCGTCAACCAGTCTGTAACCAAAGCGCTCAAGGCACTTAAGTACAGCGAGACTCAGATTAGCGAGATGGAGTCTTATGTAAAAGGACACGCAACACTCAAGAACTGCCCACACATTAACGAGGCCAGCCTTAAAGAGAAGGGCTTCACGCCCGAGGCGCTCACGGCTATAGAGACACAGCTCAGCTCGGCCTTCGAGCTCAAGTTCGCCTTCAACCGCTTTGTCTTGGGCGATGAGTTCTGCAAGAATGTCCTCGGCCTCAGTGAAGAAGTTCTGAGTGATCCGGCCCTCAACATCCTTGAGATCCTGGGCTTTTCGCGTGATCAAATCGAAGAGGCAAACGAGTATGTCTGTGGAACAATGACCATCGAAGGAGCACCTCACCTCAAGGCAGAACACTACCCAATCTTTGACTGTGCAAACCGCTGCGGTAAGAAGGGCGAGAGATTTATCCCGTGGGAGGCCCATCTCCGCATGATGGCCGCAGCTCAGCCCTTCATCTCAGGTGCGATCAGCAAGACGATCAACATGCCTGAAGAGTCAACAATTGAAGAGGTTGAAAAAGCCTACACACTCAGCTGGGAGTACATGCTCAAGGCCGTCGCGCTCTACCGTGACGGAAGTAAACTCAGCCAGCCACTCAGCACCTCTTCGGCCGGCTCAAATTATGGTGCGCTCTTCAGATTCCTCGAAGAAGAGAACGACGAAAACATCTCAACGGAAGAGGTCAATGACCTACTCGCCCAAGAGATGCGCAAGCCGCTCCGCCGTAAGCTGCCCGAAGAACGACACTCACTCACCCACAAGTTCTCGATCGCAAATCACGAGGGCTACTTGACCATCGGCCTGTACGACGATGGCTCCCCCGGTGAGATCTTTATAAAGATGAGTAAGGAGGGATCGACCCTCTCGGGTATCATGGACGCCCTCGCCCTGACCATCTCACTCTGTCTTCAGTATGGCGTCCCACTCGAGGTTCTTGTTGCAAAGTTCACTCACGCTCGCTTCGAGCCCTCCGGTATGACCGGCAACAAGCACGTGCCCATCGTAAAGTCGATTGTCGACTACATCGGACGCTACCTCGCGCTCAAGTTCCTTCCCAAAGAAACGGCAAAGAAGTACCACAACGAAGAGCTTATCGAGCGAGCCTATGCCGAGGCGAACATCTCGCACCTACCAAAGCTCCCCATCGAACGTGCCGCCGAGTCGGCACCCGAGGTGAGCCTCAAACATGTCGCCTCAACAAGCCACGCTCCGGCAGGGACGATGACGGCAAGCGCGACACGAGGAGCAGTCACCTCAAAAGAACAGCTTCAAGTGATGCAGACCAATATGGCTCTGGCCCTGAATAATGATGACGCCCCCATGTGCTCAACATGCGGCATGGTCATGGTCCGAAACGGTGCCTGCTACAAGTGTACAGGCTGCGGCGAAACAAGTGGCTGCAGCTAGAATGAGAAAGAATGAAATGGGCTGGGAGCATTGTCTCTCCGCCCATTTTTTGTTAGTATTGATCCCCCTATGGCCCTCGAAGCAACAGACCAACTCGACCAAGCAGACGACTCATCGAACAATCAAGATTTTGAGGGGATGAAGCAGAACTACCTCAAGCTCGTCTGGGAGAGTCGCTCACTCTCTACCAAAGATAAGCAGCTCTCACTATCCTGGATGGACACTATTAGCGAGAGTAATAAGGGCATGCTCAAGCTCGCCACAGACACCTTCAAAAATGCAGAACGCAGTGTTGAAGAGCTCAATCAGGCGTATTCAAAAGAACTCAATGATGCCGTCAAAAAAGGGCTTTTCTCGAAAGGCAGTGTCAAAGCCTACGAGACCTGGTTCAATGCCCTTTCGTATGGAGACAAGTCTAAGCATATGAAAGAGAAGACCACCGATCTTCATGACCCAAAACGTCAGCGACTTCTCGACGTCTTCAACGGCAAGGCCGAGATGGATGGCGAGAGACTTCCCACAGCCCTTCGCAAAGAGTGCAATGAGGCCTTCATGAAGGCCGATCTTGCCGAACGCGAGAAGCTCCTCACTAAGTGGCTCAAGCACCATGCCACCCTTAAAAAAAGCTTCCTCGGCTTCCCGGCGGAGGTGCAGAAAAAGTATGCCGAGGCCTTCAAAAAGGCGGGGTTCAAAGGACGAGAAGGACTTATCGCAAAGATAAAACGTGAGGCGGGGATGAGCAGCACCGAGATTGCCGCACAAGAAAAGAGCGGAGCTGCAGAGAATCTTCAGATGGACAAAGCATTCAACGCCAAGACCAGTAAGATGGTAAAGGAGGACCTGCTCACAAAAACAGGGAAGGCCTCTTATGACAGCTGGTACAAGGGCCTCTCAAAGGAAGAAAAAACGAAGATGGCAGACAGCTCCGAGCTGGACAGCCGCATGAAAGATCGGATACAGACGCGAGATGAGGGGCGTCAGCTCATAACTCAACAAGATCCCGCGCTGAGAGGTCCGCTCGGAAAAGAGTTTGGTGAGCTCGACCTTGATGGACGCCTCCTCTTCATCGCAAAGTTGCAGGGAAAGCTCAATCGTGAGAAGGGACAGGAGGCGACACCCTATCCCCCATCAGCCATCGATGCCGTGATCGACAGCGCACTCAAAACCGACACTGCAGCCAAAGAAATGCAGCTCGTTCATACCATTTTTGTAGAGAAAGTAACACTCAGGAAACGAGCGGAACTGATGCTCCACGCACAGAGTGTAGAGGGCCTTACCCGTGCGGCGGCATCACAAGGTCGCGAGGTCGACTTCCACACCAGTGAGGCGGCACAGCGGGTCCAACATGCACGCAACCCCACCAAGAGTTACGAGCTCGAGGCCAGTGAGATACGCCGAGAAAAACAGCTCGAGGCCCAGAGAAAAGAGAGTCAAGAAAGTGAGGCAGATGCACAAAACAGTGAGGGAGAAAATGGTGAGCAGTCCCAGGAAGCTGAGGCAGACAACGTCCTGGACTTCTACCGGCAGGCACGTAAGGCGCGGGCCATAGCGAGCAATCGGCCGGTCTCACAGGAGACAGAGGAGGAAGAGAGAGAGAATGAAGGAGGAACAGAAAGAGAATTTCGTGCAGAAAAGAGCCAGCCCGAAGGTCAAAAGGTCGACCACGAAGAACATATCGAGGCGGTGGTGGAGGCAGCAAAAGAGCACAGCGAGACACTCAGCTATGCTCCCACCGTTCACCGCAGAGAGATTCGTCAGGGTATCCGCCGTGAGATGATCGAGCACAACAAGTTGAGCCAGAACAAAGAGGCTAGAGATACTAACACCCGCTTTCTCAGTGCCGACAGCAGAGAGATCAGCGCCGACCAGTTCAAAAAGACGATCATGGCACATCAACGAGATGAGCTTACCGCACGCCTCACCATGCTCACGGCCAACAAGCTTCCCGGCATCGACCCAACAACGCTGGAGAAACACATAGCTGAGCGTGACCTCCGCGCAGATCTCCGCCGCACCGCCGCCTAATCCTAAGAGCTCGTCCTAATCTAGAGACTGCTGACCCGGCCTTCATCAAAAGACTCAACTCGGCACCTGTGCTGAAGGAAGCTTCTGTGTTATAATGGTCTGAATGATCCAGACACTCCTCCTCATTATCACGGCCATCTTTGTTGGCCTTCTGGGCCTGAGTGCAGCCGTCCACCTCTTCTTCCTCGTCCCCTACGTCCCCTCGGCGAAGAAGACGGTAAAGCGCCTCTTGGAGCTGGCGGAGCTCAGGCCGGGAATGACTCTTATGGACCTGGGGTGTGGAGACGGACGCGTAGTCGTTGAGGCGGCAAAGCACGAGGGAGTAAAAGCGATAGGTTTCGAGATCGCTCCCCTGATGTACTTGATGGCCCTCATCAACAACCTCTTCACCGGACGCAGAGCAGACATACGCTTTGAAAATATCTTTAATGCGGACCTTCATTCGGCCGACATCATCATATGCTACCTCTTCCCGGGAGCAATGGCGCGGCTGGATGAAAAGATTAAAAAGGAGTGCAAAAAGGGCACGGTCATCATAAGCAACACCTTCTCATTTCCCGGCCGGGACCCCGTGAGTATTCTTCCTGCAGACCCTCACAATCGCATGCCAAAAGTGTATAGTTACAGAGTCTAATCCTCGCCAATGCGCCTCACAGAATTCTTGCTCCTTCTGGAGCTCATAATTTTCATCACGATATTTATTCCCACAATGGTGGCCTTTATCACGGGGGCACCCTGGGTTCCTACTCCCACCGCCAGAGTTAAAAAAATGCTCGAATTGGGAGAGATAAAGCCGGGGCACAAAGTCTACGACCTTGGCTGTGGTGACGGGCGGATGGTTCATCTTGCGGCAAAACTCTATAATGCCGATGCAGTGGGAATCGAGCTCTCACCACTCGTCTACGGCTGGGCACGCGTCCGCAACTTCTTCCTAAAATCAAAATCGAAACTTCTCCTGCGCGACTTTCGTAAACTGAGTTATAAGGATGCAGATGTCATCTGCTTCTACCTCCTTCCCAACGTCCTCAAAATAATCGGACCAAAACTCGCACAAGAGCTGAAGCCGGGGACGAAAGTTATCTCCTACGCCTTTGCGGTGGAGGGATGGGAGCCGGTCTATACCGAGCCGAAAGATCCAGCAAAAAATCTAAGCAGAATTCTCGTCTACGAGGCCCCAACTTCCTTTCCCAAATAAAGAACAGTCTTTTGACTTTCGAACCGATTTTATATACGTTTGAGGGGTATTTTCTAAACATATAATTCCATGAAACGTCTCACCGCCACCCTTCTTGTCGTCTCAGTTCTTTTTTCCGGCTGCAGCCTCTTCCAAAAAGATCCTCAAGAAGCTGTGAATGAGGGAGTAAAGGAGTTCGCCCAGGTTAAACGGGCCTCATCACTCACAAAAGTCAGTGGTATTATCCACTCTCCGGCAGGCGAGACTCCCGCCCAGATAACGTTTGATTTTGAGGTTCAGGGCCAGGCCGACTCCACCAATCAGGAGGAGCCGCGCTTTGACGTGACCATGAAGGTAAACGTAGGCGTCGATGACAAGAAAGGTAGTGCCGAGATCCAAGTCCGTTCGCTCAACAAAAAGCTCTTCCTAAAACTCAACTCTCTCTCACTTCCCGGCCAGCCGGCCGAGCTCGAAGAGCAGCTGAAGACGATCTCTCAAACCTGGTGGAACATCCCCATGGAAGACACTCCCTTCGGCAAGTTGAATGAAGAGCAGAAGGGACTCCAGGAAAAGCTCAAGAACCTAACCTTCTTTGAAAATGCAGCCGAGGACGGACCTGAGGTTGTGCAGGGAATGGACGGAACTCGCTACCGAGTCGATCTTAATAAGGAAGCCGTCAAGGAGCTCCTTGTGGAGATCTCTCGTCTGGGTGGCCAGATCCCCTCACCCGAAGAGCAGACTGCTCTGGCAGATGCACTTAGTGAGCTCTCATTCAGTGGAGTCCTCACGATCGGTGAGGACGATGCACTCCACCGAGTACGCTCAACGGTCAGCGTCCAACCGACCCAAGGTGCAAGCAGCAGCTTCGACATCGACTACCAGGGTTGGGACTATGGTGAAAAGTTTGAGCTCGCCGAACCGGCGGATGCTCGAGAGTTCAGCCCACTCCTCCTCCTACCACTCATGAGCACACTGGGCAGCCTCAGCGCTCCGGCAGAGGCGATCTTACCCGCAGAGGGTGATCTGGGGGCCGAGCAGACACCCGAGAGCACAGAAGCTGAGGGAGTACCCGCTCAGTAAGGGCCGTTCATAGAACGTTCACGAAGACACTCTAAAAGGATGAGATGTGCACAGACTAAGTTTAAGTCGAGGCCATCTCATCTTTTTTTGCCTCATTATTGGTCTCTACCTCTTGCGGTACTACGCCGCCCTTCCTAACGCTGAAGAGCGCGCGGTCCAACGTTACCAGGGCTCGGTGATCCAGATTCAAGGCATGATTGTCGAAGAGCCGATCCCAACAGGTTCGGGAGTTCGAGCCCGCTTCTTAATCGAGCGCATAGCGCTGAGCACCCGCTGGTGGCCGAACACAAGCGAGCTCACCCTTAGAACCGACGGGCTCAAAGATCTGGCCTACGGCGACCGTATCGAAATACGGGGCAGACTTGATCCCCCATCGGAGTACGATCATCCTCGCGTCGTCGGAGGAGTTCAGACCTCGTCCATTAAACTGCTTGAACGAGGAGGCGGTTCAGCGATAAGGCGGGCACTGATCTCTACGAAAAACATCCTGATTGGACGACTCAACAAGGTCTTCCAGGAGCCTTACGGAAGCCTCGCGGCCGGCTTTTTGCTTGGAGCACGCAGCTCAATTCCCCAGTCCATTATCGAGGATTTTAGACGCACAGGCCTTACTCACATCCTCGCCCTCTCGGGCTTTAATATCGTCATCATCATTAATGTTATCACCTCGCTGCTGCGCCCACTCCCACGGACAGCGGCCGGGTTGAGTGCACTCGCGGGCATTACACTCTTTACCCTCCTCGTCGGAGCGGGAGCCTCAATCGTCCGAGCGGCACTCATGGGCTCGCTTGGAATTGTGGGAGGATTACTGAGGAGACCGGTAAGAAGCGCGCGTATGCTCTACATCGCAGGCTATCTCATGATACTACACGATCCATTCATTCTGATGCATGACATCGGCTTCCAACTTTCGTTTTGTGCCACTGCCGGCATCATCTACTTCAACAAGAGGATAGAAGAACACCTGAGCTTCATTCCGGAGCGGTTTGCACTCCGCGAGACGGTAACAACTACGTGGAGCGCACAACTCCTAACCCTGCCCCTCCTTCTCTACTACTTCCACGCCCTCTCACTCATCGGAACAGCCGTCAACATCTTCGTCCTCCCGCTCATACCCTTAACAATGCTCGGAGCAACGCTGGCTCTCATGGGAGGGAGCCTCTTTGCGGCACCGACAGCCCTCCTCATGAGACTCATGCTCTGGATCGTTGGAGTTGGTGCGGCCGTACCCTATGGCTACCTGGACTTCTCTTAGTTGAGCGCGGCTTGCACGGAAGATCCAACGTTTTTAAGCACTCCACCAAAGCGTGTCCTAAAGTTCTCGTAAGCTTTCTGCGCATCAGTTTTGGGCTGAACACCAAGTTCGGCAAAGACACCATCGACAGCCCTTTCCAGGTCGGCCTGGAGCTCTGGAGCGGTTGTATCAAAGGCCCAGGTAAGACCGGGGGCACCAAGATTCAGATTTCCCTCCATATCCGGCACCTCCTCACCATTGAGCGTGACCATATCAAACTGAGCCATCAGTCCCTGATTAGGTGCGACGTCTGTTGCAAGCTGTTGTGCAAGAAGAGCCATCGACTCCCCCCGCGGATACTGCTTGAGCACAACGGTGCGAGCCAGCTTCTTGACCTTGTTAACATCCACTGCGAGGCCCTGTGACTGGGCACGCTGCATAACAAGATCCGCAGCAACCTCCGCAAGGCCGCGCTGAGCACCTCGAGTCAGAGACTCGTTGAGAGACACGGTGACAAGTTTTAGTGTTGGATACTCCGCCAAAAGAACATCGCGGTCGAAGGCAACCGGCTTTACAAGGGGGCCGTGTCCATCGCGAAGGAAGGCACGAGCACCGGTGGTGCCACGAGAGTAGTCGGGGGCGGGAACTTTAAGCTCGCCGCTACGAAGTGCACGCACCATCTCAGTGAGCCCGGTATGCAAGGAAGGATGCGCCTGCTTTTCGTTCGCCACAGTGTCAGGCTCAACATGTTCTTGCGGGAGCTGAGCCTCCATAGTCACCTCAGCTGGGAGTGCTTCAATATCCCGAGGAGGAGAATCACTGGCCACCCCGGGCTGAACTCCATCCCCTACTCCTATTCCCGCTTGAGCGGCCGGCATACCTCCAACCGAGATACGCACAGCATCATCGTCAATTTTCAGCTGGCCCGTATCGGTTGATGGTGAAGAGTGACCAAGATGAGGAGACTTTCCATGGTGAGTTCGACTATTCTGGTAGTGTGCAGCCGAGCCGGCAAAAGCGGCACCAACCAAAGAGAGTAAGATGATTTGCGCATTTTCCCGAACAAACAGCCGTGTTCGGGAGATCAGACGGCTGGCACCGGCTTGAACAGGTTCAACCAGCCGCTCAGTGACCTTAGTAAGGTTCTCCTTGGAAACAACGTTAGTGAGACGCTGACGCAGAGCTTGAACCTTGGGTTGAAGAGCACGTCCGGCTGGCGCGAGTGCCAAGGCGATACGGTGCCTAATACCCCGGCCAATGTGCGCGAGCCGAGGCCCCCAACGCTTTTCAACAACCTCACCTGACTCCGAGGGAGCAAGGAACAAAGTATCCAGTGAGGGAGCCAGTGATAATGGAGCCCCGGGGTGAGAGAGATCAGCGGGAGGAGAAAGATCGGCGGGAGAGGCGGCAACGGCCGGCTCTTGGACGGGTAGTTCCACGGGCTGGCCTGAAGCAACTGCCACCTCAAGCCCCACCTCATCATCGTTAGTCACTGAAAGCGGAGAGAGGTCGTGCTGAAGTTCCGGAAGACGAGCGACCGACCGAGCATTAAATAGATGAGGTACCACATGTCCTGGATCTAGGCCGGCACCTATAACTGTCCACAAACTGTCAACATCCGGATTCGCATTCTCATGAGCGGGAGTATGGTCGTCGGAAAGGTCAGGAAGGGGAAGACGTTTAATCATCTCCACAGCAGTATCAACAGCCGCATCACTGGTCGCTAAAAGGAGTGCTTCATTCTGAGCCAAGTAGCTATTGGAGTCCTCAATAAGATCGATGAGATCCTCAGCCGGCTCTTCCTGATTCACACCATTTTGTATCCCCTCACGACGGGCATTAAGAGTAAGGCGAACCTGATTGTAAAACTGAAGGGGCCGGCTAAACGCCGCTTCAAAATCCCCGGGAAGCGGCAAGGCCCCAAGCTTGTAAGCGGCAACGACTTGATCTCTGGCTGCCTCAACACGAGCGATAGCGCCATCAATAAAATGCATCTGCTGGTAAACAGTATCGCCAAAGAAATCAACTACCCGCTGAGACGCTTCATCAACGGGTCCTAGGGGCTCAAGGACGGCCTCACTAAAAAGTGAGGCATCACCCCTAACGGGAAGCTCATCTCCTGAGACTTCAAGGTACATGTCCGTAAGACGATCAATATAGGTACGCGCCTTTTCATGACTGGTGCGACAGAGCTGAGCGAACTCCTCAAAATTACCGGGATTCTCCATACGAGGAAGAAGCTCTGCACGATCCTGGGCGATTGATTTAGCAACACCGTCAAGGTCCCAGTACATCTTAGTCACCTTCTGCAGATCCTGACCTGCAAGCTCATCAGTCAGATCGACCTGGAGCTCAAGCAAACGCCCCGAAAGACGATTAGCCAGGCTTTGAGACCAGCCCAGGGCAATAAAAGCTCGATGCAGACCGATCATGGCAGCATGGAGAGCCTGTCGAGAAATCTTCGCATAGGCGGGGTTCTCGGCCATCTCTTCAACAACGGTCGGAAGCTCATCATGGACATACTGACGAATTTCGGCCTCACTTACTTGACGCTGGTCCGCAAGCGCTTGATTCCAGTGACGCGCATATGCAAGACGATTTTGGGCACGATCTATCTTGGCCGCCTCAGCGGTATCGTAGTCGTGGTGAGTCCTAGCACCGGCACGAAGTTGAGCAAGAAGGTTCTCTCTGCGTGTAAGTAGTGCGTAAGCATGCTGCTCTTCCTTAGTCGGCAGGATAAGTTCGGCCGTTCCTCCAGGAATGGCCAGGCCAGGATGAGCTCGATCAAAAGGCCTCTGTACCCTGAAGTATGAGTCGGTTTGGGTGGGGTCACCGGGACCACGCGCAACCGGAGCCGCCGCGGCGGCAGAACTCGTCTGCGTAGTGACTACAGGAGGAACGCTCGAGAGAGCAGCCTCCGCTACGGGCGGGACGTCCGGAGGCACCGGATGGTCGGGACTGGTATTAATGGGAGCAAAGGCCAGCGGAGAGAGCGTTGCCACATGCGGGAGAGGGTCCGAGACCTCATCATGGATCTGCTCACCGGGAGCAAAGGGTAGATCGGCTACCCCCATAGCGGTCTCTTGAACATGCACCAGAGCTATAGGTGCAGTATCGCGCCTCGGTCGTACCTCCTCGGCAAAAACATCCACGGGTAGTGGTGTCGACGAAAGGTCGTCCTCAAGGGCAACCGGTGCGGCAGCTGGGGGAGGCCCCGAATCATAGGTTGGAACGCCTTGAGAATAAAGAACCGGCGAGCGTATATCAACGGCAACTGGCCCCACCTGATCAAAGCCATAGCGCTCCCAAATTGCATTGATAGCATGGTTGTCGATGCTGTTTTTCCCCTCATAGAGAGCTATCAGCTCATCCAAAAGGGCGGCGCAGTGTTCCGCAAAGACCACCTCAAGCCCGGATTGAACAAACGTCGTCCGGTTAGACATATTAATATCGGCACGAAGCCCCTTCAAAACGGCCACCATAGCTTCTCGACGCTCAGCGGGACTTAAGTTTCCCGCAATAATAATGTTAGGGGCAAGGACTACACCATGAACCAGCTTGGGAAACTCCACCAGACGAGCACGCGCACCCCTCATACGAAGAAGGTGGTCTGTAATTCCCTTCACAGAACTCACCGCCGCCTTTCTTGGATCACGCTCGTCACGAATGCGGGTTGAAGGAGAGCTACCGGAACTAGTACGAAAGGCATCGGCCGAGGGAGTCCCATCAATAAGAACGCTCAGAGACTCTCCAATAAAGACGGGCTCGTCCGGTACAGGTTCACGATTCACGATGCGTTGGATTCCACGCATTAAAGCACCTTCAGATGGTGCATTCGAAGAATCAACAAAATCCCTGAGGAACGCTTCAACTTCAAGTCTGTAGGGCTCGCTAATGAACTTAAGAAAATCATCTAGAAGGAGCGTCCGCTCATTGGGATCGCCAACACCGTTGAAGAGGCGGACCGGAAGTTCCCTCAAAATACCTCCAACTAAAGCACGACGACGCTTGGCTTCGGCATGGCGGCCCCAGAGTCCGCCATGAGACCCCGCACGTACCTCGCGCGTTCTCCCTATCTCAAGAAAACTCGACGAGATGGTCCTCAGCACAGAGGTAAGTCTGGAGATTACGAACTCTCTTCGCTCCGGGGCAAGTGTTTCGATACCGGCACTGATACGCTCGGGTGCCGGCATCGGTGGTGGAGCGGAAGAAATAGATGGATGTTGATCGGGAGGTGTACTCATGCTGTCTTTCATACAAGTAGTTGTTAAATTTATTACATAACCACGTTTTTTGTCAATTTAAGGTGCGCGTGTGCTATAATCCTCAATTGTCATGGGAGTACCAACGCAGCTGCGTAACTATATCGTTTTAGTCACTAGTTTGGTGTTGCTGGGATGGGGCATTGCGACCCCTCTCGCAACTCCACGAGCGCAGGCGGCAAGCTCGCCCAGCCCGGAGATAACAGCCCTTTTCGGAAGCAGCTACCTCCCCGGGGAACGAGTAACTCGCCGGAGCTTTTCAGAGGCTCTTTTCCAACTCCAACAAAAGCACCCTTCCGTCAAACCATTTGAGTCCGCCTCGCCGCTTTATACTCGCTGGCAAGATGCGGTAAAAAATGTCTGCGTCTCACTCGGATGGAAGCGCCTCCCCAATTTCAGTCTCTGTGCCTACGAGATCAAGAAAGCCGGCATACTCTTTGATCCCCTTCCGGAAACACTTCTTCGGAGCCCCTACATAACCTACGAGGAGCTCGCCACGCTCATTGAGCGTGGCCTTATACACAGCGGGCTGGAGGAAGGTGTATTAATGGTGCCCGCCACAACGACCAGCCCGACACCGCCGCCACTATCCCTTGACGATACGAATGTTCCTCCCCGTGCACTTCCTCAGCTGAGCTTCCAGCAGGCTCCGAATATACCGCTCAGTACAACCTACTTCACAAACATAACCCTCGATGAGCCACTCAGCCGGCAGTTCTACCTGGACGAGGTCTACTACCTAAAAGGCAGCATCGATAGTGGAGACTACGAGGATATATTTGCCTTTGTCTGCTGGAATGGCGACTCGAGCTGCAGCAGCCCCACGAACTTTTCCGCCTCGGTAACCAACGGACGATTTAGTATTCCCCTAACTCTCAATCAAGCGGGAAATATTAAAATCGGTCTGATTCCGGGACGATCGGGTGAGAGTAAGACGGCAACTATCTCTATCCTGCCGGAAGAGCCGGTGAGCTCCGGTGCCGGTGAGCAGCCCACTACTCTAAGCTCAAGTTACGCAGAAGGAGAGACTCGCTTCCAGTGGAGTGGCGGTAACTCGGGAGAGTTGCATCGGCTAGTGTTTTTTCAAGGAAATAAACGTCGGGACTATATCTTTCAGCAGTCTATAAACTCCTTCACCCCACCATCCAAAGACTTCAACTCGTTCACTACCGGAGCGGCATCATGGTACGTCCAAGATGGCCCTTCACGCAGCACCATAAAAAGTATCTCACTCACACGGCAGATGCAGTATAAAACGAGTCCAGGCGAGTTACAGATACTGAGTCTTAAAGAAGTCTATCCCGCACCGACAACACTGACTTTTAGGGGCACTGCTCTCGTAACACTTTCAAAAAGAGCAGCGGTAACACTCCCCAATGGTTTCGTAGAAGAGTTCATTTTTTCCGACAAAAATATCAATCCCGGCGAGACGTTCGAAGTTAAGTACACAATGAAAAATACAGGTACCTACATCTTCGAGATCAACAACACGGGAGGGGCCGCGGCTCTGAATGTTCCTATTTATGTGGGCAGCTCAACTCCCCTCTTGCCTGACTTCTTCGCCCTTAATACGCCTCATCTTGACACAGCCCCTCTGGGGGAACTGAGCTCAGCACGAGAGCGACTCCTCAACCTGATAAATGCGGACCGAGCAGCTCATGGTCTCAACTCAATAACGGTCTCCACAGAGCTGGATACCGTGGCTCAGGCACACTCCGAGAATATGGGAAGTGGCAACTTCTTCGCCCACATAGACCCCCAGGGACGCTCACCTGATGACCGACGACGTGCAGCGGGAGTCACAACACCCATTCGCGAAAACCTCGGTCGCTCGACCAGCATTGAACTCACTCAAGAAGGGCTTATGCGAAGCCCCGTTCACCGGGATGCGATTCTTGATCCCGATATCAAACGCGTAGGATTAGGCATCGTAAAAGATGCCACGGGTTACTACTATATCACTCAGAACTTTGCGCGCGATCCACTCACCCCAACTGAGCTTGCGGCGATCCAAAATGATCTTTACGCGGAGGCACAAGCTTACCGAAAGAGCCAGAACATTATCACTATCTCACGCGACCAGTCACTTGAGACTATCGCAGCGACCTGGTCGGGACGAATGATTGATGAGGAGTTCTTTGGCCTAACCGACAGCGATGGAAACGCACTGGCTCAAAACGTGCGCGCACTAGGCGTTACTTCAAGCATTCAGCTCTATGCCCTCAAAACCAGTGACTACAAAAATCTCATCGAAGAACTTGTCGAAGAGGCCGCAATGAATAATAGTACCTACGCACACTTGGGCATCGGACTTGGCCTTGATGAGCTCGGTGAGATTTATATGACCGTTATCTACACTCCATGACGCAATTTACCAGGAAACGAATACGAAAACGCCCGCCCAGACAGCCGATGAGTCCCACTCTCAAACACCACCTTCTGGTGGGAGTGGGCGCCGTTGTTTCCCTTATAATTGTCTACTATGTAGGACTCCAAGTAATCCAACAGCTCAGTGGCTCGCGACTGATCGCCTTTTTTTCAGGGCTTTTCGGACAGGAGCTAGTGGCTGATGAAAATGACCACACGAACGTCCTCCTTCTGGGTATTGGCGGAGAAGGACACTCCGGAGAGGATCTTACCGATACGATTATCGTCGCCAGCATTGATCAAAAAACCAAGTGGGTGAGCATGCTTTCGATTCCCCGTGATCTCTACGTGAGCTCGAGCATGGGCCAGAGCCGCGTCAACAAGCTCTATGAGTACGGAAAGGCTAAGTGGGACTCACAGATAGGCCTCGATTTTACGCGTGATACCATCTCAGAGGTTCTGGACATTCCGATTCACTATGTAGCAAAGGTAGATTTCGCCGCGTTTGAAAAGGTTGTCGACAGTGTTGGGGGGATCGACATCTACGTTGAGCATGCCATCAACGACCCTTTCTATCCACTCGACGGGACCTATGATTACGCGCCATTCTCGATCGCAAAAGGCATGAACCATTTAGATGGAAAGACGGCACTCAAATATGTGCGTTCAAGAAAAACCAGCTCCGACTTCGACCGTAGTGAGCGACAGCAACAGGCGCTTATCGCTCTAAGAGATAAGGCGAATGAATATGGCAAGCTCAGCAAAGCTCGCTTTATTCGCGATCTCTACTACTCCCTCTCGGATCACGTCCAGACAGACCTCAGCATAAGAGAGATTATCTCATTTGCCGATTTTGCGGCCTCGTGGGACTCAGCTAAACGCAACTCAGCAACAATTCACGATGACCCCTCTCAAAAAGGAGGATTCCTTTACACACCGGATCGTAGCCTCTACGGCGGAGCCTTCGTTCTCATCCCGGCAGGAGGTCTCGATCAGCTCAGAACCTACGCGCGCTTTGTTCTTTATGAGGACAAGGGAGAAGCCGGCGACTCAATTGCGATCCTGAACGGGACCAAAATTCCGGGCTTCGCCGGAAGCGCACGAGCAGTGATCCAACGCTATGGCATACATGTTGAAGAGACTGCAAATGCTCGGGAACAAGACCTGACAGCAACGCGCTGGTATGTCCTCAACCCCACCGGAGAGGAGCTCCTGCCCTTCCTGACAAGGCTGATTCCGGGAGAGGTTGTACGCGAGGTTCCTCAGGAATACCTGGACGACCCAACACTCTCCCCACTCTCACTCATCCTCGAGCTGGGACCCGAGAGCAAAAAGGTTCTTTCCGAACAAGACGTCTTCAGCGGACTGGTTTCAATTCCTCAACCAACCTCAACGAGTTCGACCGAGTCGGAGTCCTCAACAGCTGCTCAAGAGCCTGATGATGCCCCCGCCAGTTCGTCGAGCGAGTTAGACGACCTCCCAGCACAACAATAACTTCCCCTATGTTAACGAGCCTTATCTACGCCCTCATCCTCGAAACGTTCGACTCTTCCTACGGGACAGTTGCAGCCACCCTACCTCCTCAAATTGTAGCTCAAGGATACGCACAAAACTCCGTCCTCACACTGGGCGAGAACCGTGCAGTGCCCGAAAAAATAACGCGAAGTCTCGGCCCCGTTGTCGAGGCGGCCGCCGTTTTTTCAGTTGAGCTTGAGAGCGGAACTCCCCTCCTCTCAACGCGGATTTTTGACCGCCGCGCGATCGCCTCAATCACAAAACTTGTTACGGCCATGGTGATACTGGACAACCACAAACTCGACGAGGTCCTAACCGTGAGTAATAATGCCGCGGGCCAAGAAGGCTCTAGAATGTGGCTAAAAACAGGTGAAGAGATCAGAGTCGAGGAGGCCATGCGGGGGCTGCTCATCTCATCGGGAAATGATGCCGCCGTGGCTCTGGCCGAGTATGATGCCGGCAGTGAGGAGGCCTTCGTCAAAAAGATGAACGACAAAGCTCAGGCACTTGGCCTGAAAAATACCCACTTCTCAAATTCTAAAGGTTTCGATAGCCAGTACAACTACTCAACAGCCTTTGACGTCATGGTCTTCAGCCGAGCCGCCTTTCAGTATCCATTCATACGAGAAAGCGCACATACACAATCGCTGGAAGTTCAGTCGGCAGACGGGAGCATAACTCACAAGCTTGAGACTACGGACGAGCTGCTCGGAGACTCCGACTTCGCTTTCAGGGGACTAAAAACGGGAACCACACCTCTCGCCGGTGAGTCGTTTGTCTCAGTTGTGGAGCTCTACCCGGGACACACAATCTTAACGGTTGTATTGGGGAGCCGCGCACGCTTTAAGGAGACCAAAATAATTCTTGATTGGATTCGTCGCAACTACTCATTTTAACCTCAGCCAAAACTATGTTCCCGCTTGGATTTGAACTCCAGGATGTCCTACGCCACTTCTACCTTATCTTTGGAGTCACACTCCTGGCCTTTATCTTGGTAATGCTTCTTACCAAACCCTTTTACAGAATCTTGATAAAACATGGGGTGAGAAAACAGCTCCGTGACACCGCGGCAGATGGGGGAAGCGCCTCGATCTTTAATCAGCTGCACGCCAGCAAAAGCGGAACCCCCACCATGGGAGGAGTTCTGATATGGCTCACAGTCGCTATAATAGTTCTAATTTCGCCACTGGCTCAGTGGCTGGGTCTTGCTCGCTTTTCACTGCTCAACCGAAATGAGACCTACCTCCCGATCTTTACGCTTATCTCTACCGGCCTCCTGGGCCTGCTGGACGACTACCTCAATATTCGGGGAGGCAAGAACAAAGGGCTCAAGGTTAAACCCAAGTTTTTCTGGCTAACCCTCTTCGCACTCGCGGGCGGCCTCTGGTTCTACTACAAACTGGGCTACGATCTTATTCATATCCCCGGCTACGGAGACCTGGCACTCGGCCCCTGGTACATCGCCCTCTTCACCTTTATAGTTGTAGCGGGAGCTAACGCCGTCAACATAACCGACGGGCTCGACGGGCTCGCGGGCGGGCTCACTCTGATAACGTTTACAGCTCTCGGCATCATCGCTTATTTCCAAGGACTCGTCATCCTCGCCGCCTTCTGTGGAATGATTGTCGGGACAACAATGGCCTTCCTCTGGTTCAACATTCCTCCCGCTCTCTTCTATATGGGAGACACGGGCGCACTGGCTCTGGGAGCAACGATGGGTGTTATCGCCATGCTCACCAACTCCGCCGTCGTCCTCCCACTGGTCGCCTTCATCTTTGTTGTAGAAGCTGCCTCATCGAGCATTCAACTTCTCTCAAAACGCTGGTTTAAAAGAAAAGTTTTCCTCATTGCTCCCCTTCACCACCACTTTGAAGCACGCGGCTGGGGTGAGGCAAAAGTGGTTATGCGTTTTTGGATTGTGGGAGCACTCATCGCTTTCTTGGGAGTCCTACTGCATCTACTCAGTCTGCTTCCCCGCATCCCCGCCTAACTCATCGGAGCTTTCAAGAAGCGGAAGAAATTCAGGAGTAACTGGTGGGAGCCGCTTAAGTTCTTTTGCGATGTCGTCAAAGGGAAGGAGCAGTTCTTCAGGCTGCACAACCGGTAGTCCGTCGTGCAGACGAGCAGATGCGCTATGTCCCGCCTCGAGTATCTCTTCGAGAGTGAGTTCGGGAAGTTCCGGTGCGGCACCACGCTCTTTCACCTCGGTTGTTGTATCCGTATCACCCTGCTGCACCGCACGGGCAGGGCCGGTCACAGAGATAACTTGAGTGTCGGTACGAATGATGACGCGGTTCCCGATAAGACGGACATCGAGAATTGACTTACCGTTAACATCAAAGCTCTGAATAGCCTCGAGCTTTTCTATGACCTCCGGGCTGAGCTGCCCCCCTCGAACATCCAGAACCGCCTCTCCAAGTTTGGCAAGCGAGTCCGTTCTAACGTGTGCAATGCTCTCCTTGAGAGCGCCGGCTGAGAGGAGATCATCATAAAGTTGTTTCTTACGAGCCTCTTCTTCTTCCCTCCGCCGCTCGGCTTGATAGCCGGTCGGATCGTTTGCAAGAGCGGAAAGATCAACCGGAGTGGAAACCGGCTTAAGTGGAGCTCTGATACTCTCAAGCACCTTGATGTCCTCGAATTTAGCATCGAGCAAGACGCTCACCGCCTTCTCACGCTCCTCGCGAGGAAGAACTTTTAGATCCTCAACGAGCTGGTCGAGCTTCTTACTATAAGCCTCAACCTGGCGCTGCGCAGCGGATGAGTCACCCTGCTGAGCAAGATCGTGTGCCTCAAGAAGTTTTTGTGCGGCAAACTCAAGCTGCCCCTGAGTCTTCTCAACTGTTGTCTGGGCAATATTCAGGCGAGTCTCCGCAATAACCTCCTTCAAAGCGTAGAGCTCTTCGCTAGGCAAGACGAGACTGAGCTGTTTCTGGTGGCTTCCTATGACCTCTCGCATCTGGTTGCGAAGCTCACCAACACGAACATCTCCATCATACTGATGTTCTCTAATCCAATCGGCAACCGCCTCTATGTTGCGCTTAAAAGAGCCAACGGCCAGCTCAGCCGCTCTAGTCTGCCCTGAGGCGTAGAGAGCCTCGGCCTCTCCGAGCTTTTTATTAGCCTGACTCAAGAGACGCTTCTGGCGCTCGAGTGGACTGGGGCTCAGTGCAATACGTGTCTCATCGCTAAACTCCGAGAAGGAGTAGAGTACATCGCCGGGGACGAGTCCACCTCCGTCACGCAAGAGTCCCTGCGCCTCAGCCTTAATAGTGGCGATATAGCGCTCGTCTTGGGAAAGATTATTCTGGACCCACTGATCCTCCTGAGTATCTCCATCCGAAATCTGCGAGATGAGTGGGCGTGTGGAGCCCGTCTCCCCAACCTCGGCCGAGTAGCCGCGAACCAAGGTAGTCTCAACCACACGGTTAGTATTGGCTACAAGCAGGTCGACACTATTCTGGAAGGCGGAGACCGTAGCTCTACCGTCCTCTATAAAGTTTACATCAAAAGCCGCCTTTCGCTTGGCGACAGCAACGGCATTGGCGGCATTAACCTGAAAACGGGAAAAAACGCTGACCAAGTTGATAACACGACTCCAGAGCCGGCCCTTCGTGAGAGAGACTTCAACAAATGTCTCGGTGGTATTGCGGGGATTGACACCAAGCTGCAGGAGCTTAACTTCCGTATTGGATCCCAGACGGCTCACACTCTGGTCCAGAAAGCGGAGGATAGCACCCGACTCGACACCAGTCTGCACAACATCATCGGGAAGAAGAACGAAGCCGGGCTCTACAGGAAAAGACTCACCACCACGCGTAACGGTGACTTCACCATCAACACCCTGAATGAGGGTCTTGTAGGAAGCCTCAGTTACTTGAGGACTTACAAAACTGCTCAGTACGAGTGTTGCCAGAAAAATCGCTCCCATTGCAACCGCCGAGAACTGCCTCAAGGACCCCGACCAGCCAAGGAAGGCCGAACGCGCCTTTGGTAGAAAACCTCGGTTTCTATCAAACTCACGAAGAAGCGTCAGCTTCTCCTTAAGCATGAGACGAAAAACAGGATCGGGCCGAATCTTCTCGGAAAGGTTCTTGAGAGCATCAACCAGGATCGGTTCGGCAGTGGGTTCCTTTTGCATAGCCGAAGAGCGAACCGAGTGGAGCAGTCGCTCCTTCAATCGACTCTTAGAGTTCTTCGAGAGCTGAGGAAAGCGACTACCGCGCGAGCGGAGGCTGGCTTCAAGCTCAGAGAGGGAATCATCATTTTTGAGGAAGTCTAACAGTGCCATAGTCTCTTTATAAAACGAGAAAAGAGCAAAAACGTTACATCTCGGCACCACTAATACCGCGCTTCTCTAAAACGTTACGGAGTTGTCGGAGGGCGCGGAACTGAAGAATACGGAGTGCAGGCTGACTGCGTGCCATAATAAGGGCTATCTCATCGTTGTTGAGGCCGTTCATATATTTGAGTACAAGAACAGTCTTGTAGTCGTCCTTAAGCTCATCGAGAGCCTCATCCAACGCCTCACGCTTGATGCGCCGATGAGCTCTACTCTGAGCGGCATACTCGTGTCGAGTATCGGGAAGCTGATCGGGAAGCTCTTGGGTCGTATGCTTCTGCATACGGTAAAAATCAACAACGATATTATGGGCAATACGGAAGATCCAGGCGGAGAAGCTGAACTTCTCGCGACGATACTGCCGGATGTTCTCCCATGCCTTGAGAAAAACCAGCTCGGTAAGATCCTCGACCTCCTCAACCTGAACACGATAGTAGACATAACGATAGATGGGATCGACAAAGAGGTCATAAAGCTCGCCAAAGGAAGTACTATCTTCCGCCTGAGCCTGGGCGACAAGCTCCTCAACCCTCTCGCTTCTGAGGTCTTCTTGAGCACCACGCACAGTACGTTTATGAGTTTTGATGGGGAGGGCGGCTCCTACATCGAGGATCGCGCCGTCATTCTGAGCATTATCCATGGCTCAATAGTATACAATAAAATGCAAGAGATGTTACGAATCGCTCCGTAACGCCGTTAAGAACTCGGTGACCGTCGCGGAAGAGCCGCAGATGATTGGTGAGCGCTGATGCAAGGTGGTAACTTCGATATCAAGAACCGCCTCCTCTTCAGAAAGAGCCACTCCCCCGGCCTGCTCAATAAGAAAAGCTATCGGAGCACACTCAAACAAGAGACGCAGCTTCCCCTGAGGAAGTTCGGAATAACCGGGATACAAAAAGACACCGGATCCTTTGAGGAAGATATGATTAACGTCAGGAACCATACCGCCAGAATACCTCAGCGTACGCTTGGCCATAATAGAATCATTCACAATTTTCCTGTAGCCGGCTCGCTCGCTCGCTGCTCTGAGATTACCGGGAGCAAAATAGCGTGCCTCGGGCTCAATAGTGAGCTTCTCACCGGTCTGTATCATCTCACCGTCGGCTGTGAGCCTAAACTCAACAACTCCCCTCCCCACCGTGAGGAGCATAGTGGTACGCGGGCCGTAGACTACGATACACGAAGCAACCTGCTGACGCCCGGTCACGCCAATCAAAGAGTCAACATTCCGGTAAAAACCGAAGATCGAACCAACGGCGAAGTTAACATCCACAAGAGAGGAGCCATCCAGAGGGTCAAAAGCCAGGGAGAAAGGTGCCTCGGGAGTTTCCGTCGTGACCAGTTCTTCTCTCTCCTCGGTGGCCATCGAACGAACGAGTCTTGAGGCGCGAAATGCCTCAACAAAAATCTCATCCGACTCAACATCAAGCTGACGCTGAATATCACCCGAAGAGTTGGAGGAGTCCGTGTAACCTACATCGCCATCATCAAGAGCGCTGCGCACACGAACGATCGCGGGAACGAGATGATGAACGATAAGCTCAGAAAGCTGGTGATCAACACCCTGTTTTGAAAGGTAGTCGGGAAGTGAAACCATAAGTCGTTAAAAAAGGTTGGTTGTGGAAAGCATAGTCTCTTGGGGCTCAGCAGGCAACATCGGGATCTAAGAAAGAAAGGGAAGACATCGTGAGGTGTGGAAGTATGAAAACTGGCTGAGGGACTCTTCCCCGGAGGGGAGTTCGCTGCCCATGAGCGAGAAATCGTACGGTGTATCCTTACCTATTGATAGTTCTTATCCCTTTCCTTGGGAAAAAAGTAACTTAGTTAAATTCGGCCCGAGCCGGGCTCTGAGCAATCGCTCCATCCTGTTTCAAGTAGAAAATGGCGCGGGGGGCAACCATTCCTCCGGTGACTGAGTTATCCTGAATCGAGACCAGAGACTTTTCATGAGCGATGGAGAGGTTGCGGTGCTCGCGGGTGGAGAGGAGGGACTCACGCTGAATATCGAGTTTTTTGAGCTGGAATCCCTTCGTATGAATCTCGGTAAATTTTGTAAGGTAGAAGAAGCCGAGCAGTCCGATAAATACGAGTAAACTGCCCATGATGAAGTACTGTCCAAGGTGGAAGTGCAGAGGATAGACCGAGCCCATGCGGAGGGTTCGGCTATGTCGAGGCGATCGGGGGAGGATCAGAGACTTCATGAGCGTTACGGGGGATAAAAAGTGGTAAGTGGGACTAGTTCTGCTGGTTCTTCTCGGCGACGCGCAGCTTTGCGCTGCGTGCGCGGGGATTTTCTTCAACTTCTTCAGGCGTGGGAATGATCGGCTTCTTTGTGATGAGGTGGAGGCTCTTATCGAGCTTCCCTTCCTTGAAGATATTCTTCACAAGGCGGTCTTCATGGGAGTGGTAGGAGATGACGGCTATTCTTCCACCGGGTGAGAGAATCTCCAACGCCCCTCGGAGGCCACTCTCTAGAACTTCGAGCTCTCTATTGGTGGCAATTCGTAGGGCTTGGAATACTCGTGTTGCCGGATGCCGCTTGCGGCGCTGAGCCCAGAGTTCGAAGCGATCTCGCTCCTTATCCGGCCAGATGCCATCCGTGAAAGCTCGCTTGTGATAGTAGGCATTCCGCGATGCAACAACTGCCGATACAAAAGCTGCAAGCTCTCGCGTGTTTTTAAACCGCGAATGCTTACGATACTCGACAAGGTTGTATGCAATCCGCTGAGCAAAAGGTTCATCGCCGTAGACTTTAAAAATATGGATGAGGGAGTCGACGGGGTAGGTATTGACGATCTCCCCCGCCGTCAGCTCCTGACGTTGATCGAAGCGCATATCCAGGGGCCCTTCTCTTAGAAATGAGAAGCCACGTTCCGCCTCGTCAACATGCATTGATGAGAGCCCCAGATCCATCAAGATAGCGTCGAGACGCCCTCTTTCTTTGTGTATCCGCTCACCGACGGTGACGATATCCTCAAAGTTCGTGTGGATAGGGTGGATAGTCGGATTTTCCTTGAGCACCTGTGCAATAAGCTCTAGGTTCCTGGCATCAACCTCAAGACCGTAGATCGCTCCCGTTGGCCCAACCTGTTGGGCCATAGCCTGAGCGTGTCCGGCCATGCCGAGCGTGCAGTCCAGGGCGCTACTGCCTTTTTGAAGCTGTAAAAGATCAATTACTTCTGTAATGAGAACGGGGATATGACTACCCGTGGAATTCTTGTTCAAAACTTGTGCACAAATCGTGTATAACTTTTTTGATCGTTGCGTGGTTGAAATCTACGATTAACAGGTGGCTATGTCAAAAATAAAATGTAAAGAGAAGCCAATCAGTGCAATTTTTGTGTTCACGAATCACCCTGTTTTGCTTTTTTAAAAGGCAAAAACGCCATTTCATAACTTCTGCTTGCCACTTTATGGAGTTATTGGGTAATTTTTTTGATCACTAGGCGAGTACCCAACTCTGATTTCCCACTACTAGATAGGACTCAGTCGACCTTCACTTTGATATTTTCAAGCAAACTAAAGTCGCGTAATCTTGGCCTGTGATTACAAACCAGCCACTACTACTCGACACACTGGTGACCATCGGGCTCTCAATGCTCCCCGTCTTCGAACTCCGATGGGCGATACCCTATGCTATTGGTATCCTCAAGATGCCCGTACTTTTAGCCTTCGTGGCGAGTCTTTTCGGCAACATTGTTGCGGTAGTGGTCCTACTGAAGTTCCTCGATCCACTCATTAAATACCTCTTCGCCCACTCCCCTTTTCTCCGCAAACACCTTGAGAAGTACTTCGAAAAACTGCACGTCAGACACAAAGAAAGCTTCAACGAGTGGGGCTCGCTCTTCCTGGCACTCTTCGTTGCGATTCCACTCCCCGGGACAGGCGGCTGGACAGGCGCACTGCTAGCCTATCTCTTCAACATTCCCCACCGCTTTGCCATTCCTGCACTTATTACGGGACTTGTGGGAGCAGGAGTGATCGTAGTTCTGGTTACAGGTCTATTTGTATAGCGCCCTGGCGAAGCAGACGAGGCTCTGTACCCGAGAGGTCAATGATCGTCGAAGGGCGGACGGAACGGTCGAGTACTCCCCCATCAACAATCAGATCAGGCTTAAGAGGCAATGAGGCAAACTGAGCCTCTATTTCGTCCGGAGAGTAAGGCGAGGGCTGAGTTGTTAGGTTAGCACTCGTCGTAGTTATAGTACCTCCCAAAAGACGCGCCAGTTCTCTGGAAAACCGATCTTGGGGGAGACGGATGCCAACAGTCGGATGGTTCGCATTAAGATGTTCTGGCAGGTGGGGCGTACGAGGAAGAACCAGCGTCAGGGGCCCGGGCCAGTAGCGCTCTGCAAACTTAAGGGCACGGGATGAAAACTGAGCATACCGACGAGCCATAGCGAGATCTGCGACTAAGATCGAGACCGGCTTATCCAAAGACATCTGTTTCAGCGCATAGAGCCGCTCAACAGCACTCTTATTTGAGATATCACAGGCAAAACCGTAACACGTGTCAGTTGGATGCGCGATAACTCCCCCGCTCTTCAAGAGAACGACCGAAGACTCGAGCTGATCAGGGGGAGATGCCACGAGCCGAGTTTAACCCGAAGATGGCCACAAGCCAACAGGCTCGAAGGTATCGACAGTGGCGCGGTAAAATCCAAGAGAAGTTAGACCTGCCCCTCTTCCTCACCGGTAAGACGCTTAAGTGCAGCTACACGGGCGGGATCATTGGCGAAGATCGGATTTTGAGGATTTCGTCTCAGCTCACGCGAAAGTGCCCTCAGTGTCTGAGGGCCAAAGACTCCGTCAGCGGCTCTTCCCGAAAGGCCAACCGCGCGCTGAATATCCTTAATAGCCGCGAGCGACTCATCGGTAACACTGAGCGCATCAACCTTCAAGACAGCCATCGGATCATCTACTTTATTTCCATTAAAAACGCCCATCTTTTCAAGAATTTTCGTCTGCTGCTCTTGCAGACGAGCAATCGTGCGCAAACTCGCCTTCTCGCCATGGATAACCGTGTCGATTGGAATCGCATGATCCTGAGCCAAGGAGGGCCCCTGAAGAGTCTTGGGCAGTGCTTGAACTCCCCTACTCAATGTGGTCGCCAAAGAATCACCGAGATCGCCAACCGCACTGCCAAACGTCGTCGCGGTATCCTTCAGGTTTTGGAGCGAGCCCAGAGCCTTACCGACTGTCGCGTCAGAGGCCTTTCTTGCTTCATCAAAGTCTTTTTGTGCAGCAGCTATAGCCTCAGCCTCAGAAGTGGGCTTAGGCATGTTCTCCTTGGCCGCCCGGGCAAGCTTTGCTATATCAGCAAGATTCTCAGAGCCTGCCCCTTTGGCCCCTCTAAAAACAAACTGCAGAGCCTTAACAGAGCCGGGAGCGTAAGAACAGCTCAAGAGGTTTGAGGCAAAAAATGATGAGGTATGGTTAGTCATTGGGTTTGTATGTTTTTTATATTCCCGAATCCTTAACTTAAGGATATTATAGCACTTTAAAAGTATATTGGCAATATAGGCACACGCCGCGCTGTTGCCAGGGCAGAGAGTTTCTATTAGTGTTTGTGCACTATGGCTAAACCACGCGTTGCTATTAACGGCTTTGGAAGGATCGGAAAGATGGTCTTCCGCTCAAATTTACAGAGTCAGCTCCTCGATATTGTGGCCATTAATGACACCTCGCCCGCCGAGATGCACGCCCACATGCTCGAGTTTGACTCGACCTACGGCCGGCTTGGAGCCGAACACACAGTTGAGGCGGGAGAAAACGAGCTGATAGTGGATGGAAAGAAGATTCCCATGTTCTGCACCCGCAACCCACTCGAGCTCCCTTGGAAAGATGTGGGCGTTGATATCGTATTAGAATGCACTGGAGCCTTCCGCGATAGGGCGGGAGCGGGCCAGCACATAACTGCGGGAGCTAAACGAGTTATCATCTCGGCCCCCGGAAAGGATGTCGACGCAACGTTTGTTATCGGTGCAAACGAGGAGACCTTCGACCCCGAGAAGCACATAATCATCTCGAACGCATCCTGTACTACCAACTGTCTGGCTCCGCTCGCACGTGTCCTCGACGAGGCTTTTGGAATAGAAAAGGGCTTTATGACGACCGTCCACGCTTATACAAACGACCAGAACATCCTTGACGCCTCACATAAAGATATCCGCCGCGCCAGAGCCGCCAACCTCTCACTCATTCCAACAAGTACCGGAGCCGCGCGAGCCTTGGGTGAGGTACTGCCACAGCTGGCAGGCAAACTAAACGGAGTGGCCGTTCGAGCACCGACCCCAACTGTATCGCTCGTTGACCTCGTATGTGAACTCAAGCGAGCTCCCGCCAATGCGGCGGAGGTTAATAGTGTCATCGAAGAGGCGTCGAAAGGTCGGCTGAAAGGCATTCTCGAGCTGGAGAAGCGCCCCCTCGTCTCCGTGGATTTTCGAGGCAATCCACACTCAAGCATCGTCGATGCGGAGCTCACTATGACGATGGGATCGATGCTCAAAATCTTCTCGTGGTATGACAACGAGTGGGGCTACTCGATGCGCACCGTCGAGCTCGCCGCAAAGGTTGGAGCGCTCAGCGCCTAAACTTGCATGATCGAGCTTGGCACTTTATAATCCGGAGTGCTTATTTGACGTACTCCTATGGAAGACCGAAGCCGCGCCATTCTCAATGCCATTGTTCGTGAGTTCATTACGACCGCCGAGCCCGTGGGCTCAAAGACACTGGTAATGAGCTACCACTTCTCCGTCTCACCGGCAACTATTCGCAATGAGATGGCCGGACTTGAAGAGGAGGGGCTGATCTTCCAGCCGCACACCTCAGCCGGACGCATTCCGACCGATCAAGGTTACCGACTTTATGTAGACTCACTTGCCGATTACGACATAGCCGAACGTGAGGCAGAAAAGCACCTTAGTTTTCTGCTCAAGGAGAGGAAGATCGCAAAAGCTCGAGAGAAGATCTACGACTGCGTCTCCCTCCTGGCTCAAGCTACAGGCTGTGCCAGCTTCGCCACGACTCCCGATAACGCACGCACCTTTTATCTGGGTTTTGCGAACGTACTCAAGGAGCCGGAGTTCTGCCGCGATCCGCTCCACGCCTCTCAGGTAATGGAGGTTCTTGAGGAAAACGACAACTTCATAACGACCTTGCGCACACTCGACCTTGGAGAGGAGGGCGTCCAGATATTCATAGGGAAAGAGAACATCCTCCCACAGATTCAGTCATGCTCACTTATCATCGCCGAGTATCAGCTTGAAGGCTTCACGGGCTACTTTGGCCTCCTTGGCCCGACGCGCACACGCTATCCTTACAACCTCGCGATGGTAAAAAAAGTTAGAGATATACTCATCTAATTCCCCTATTTTCTACCCCCTGACAACCGTACGCAATGCACAATGACGACTCCCAAAACCAATCAATGGGCGACGATTCGACAGCTCAGGATGTGAGCGCAGCCCAAGATGAACAGACCGTTGAACTCGATCTGGATCAGCTTAGATTAGAGCTTCAAGAGGCCCAAACAAACATCGACCAGCTGACCGAAACCTCAAAGCGCGCCCTCGCCGACCTGCAAAACTACCGCAGACGTGTTGAAGAAGAGCGAGCACACATGAGCAGATTCGCAACCGCCGGCCTTCTTCGAGATCTGCTTCCCGTCATAGACAACTTTCACCGAGCCTCTACTCACAACCGCCAAGAAGTGCG
>PFRX01000010.1 GCA_002788775.1 Candidatus Peregrinibacteria bacterium CG_4_9_14_0_2_um_filter_53_11
GCGCGACCGCCTCGACTTCCTCAGCGATGCTTACCGCGCCTCTTATCTGGCCACGGGTGATGGCATGTGGCTTATAAAAGAGCGCCTGGCAGCTCCCTCGCCCTTCGTTGAAGAGGTTGTGGATGCGGCTGTTTATGCCCGTCTTGGTGAGCTTGAGGAGCTGAGTGTGGCGAGGGGCGGGTTTGATGGCACACTCTATCCGGCCCGGACATTTTATCGCGAGGCGATTGAGCACGATCCGATGAACGAGCTCTCCCACTACTACAACTACGGACGTACCTGGTTGGATGAGTTTGGCGAGCTGTCGGGCGAGGTTCGCGCCGAGCTGGTTGAGGTCATGCGGATCTACACGGAGGTGCTGAGTCGAAACAAGCACTTTACCCTCCTTACCGATAATCCACGCTACGGCTCAATGCTCTACGGTCTGTTGGGAATGGCCGGCGAAAAGGAGACCTACGACGCGATTTGGAGAGAGGAGGTGCGCAAGTATACGATTCAGTTCGGCCCTCTCCCTCAGGCCTTGTCGCCCGAGGAGACAGTTGGTAGTCTTGGGAGGTGAAGTTACTCGTCGCGACAAAAAATGAGGGAAAGTTTCGTGAGATAGGTGAGGTTCTTGGTGCACTGCCGGTCGAGCTCGTCTCACTGAAGATGGCGGGAATCGACGACGATGTTGAGGAGACCGCCGCCACTCACGAAGAAAATGCTCTGCTGAAGGCGCGCTACTTTTACGAGAAGACCGGTCTGCCCACGCTCGGTGAGGACTCGGGGATTTACGTTGATGTCTTTCCCGGGCAGCTCGGGGTCTACACTCGTCGTTGGGAGGGGCTCGCTCAGGCCAGTGACGAGGAGTGGATCCGCTACTTTTTGGAAAAGATGGAGGAGGTTCCCGGTGACCGGCGTGGAGCTCGTTTTGTCTGCCATGCGGCCCTGATCCTTCCCGACGGGAGCCAGCATCACTTCTCGGGAGAGACGCGCGGCGTCATAACCCATCAGCTTGAGGCACCACTAATCCCCGGAATTCCGCTCTCGTCATGCTTTAAACACGAGGGGGCCGAGGCCGTTTACGCCGCTCTTACTCCCACGGAAAAAAATCAGGCAAGCCACCGAGGAAAGGCGATGCGCGCCCTCGCTGAGTTTTTAGCGGAGCGTATCTGAGGGTGGGATGAGCGCCCCACGGACGCGACGTCTTTGTGCATCCTTGATCAGTGGGTAGACCTCGGAAGGAGTGGGGCGTTTTTGTGGATCAGCCTCGAGCATTATTCTGAGGAGGTCTTCGATGTCGCTGTGAGGTCCCGGAGGGAGGATACGGGCCGGGCTCAGTGGAGTGTGCTGGTGGATCCGACTTTCTGACGGGACAGGGTTTTCGCAGATCAGGCACGGAAGACGTCCCGTAGTCAGGAGGTAGCCCGTCACGCCGCCGCTGTAGGTATCAAATGCCGGAGTTGGTGGCCCCGGGCGGCGCCAGTTTGCTTCGTTAGGCGCAAAGTAGGGTGTTCCAACGAAAAAATGTCTCTCTACGTCACGTTCTTTGAGCTGCCCCGAGGCTTTGGGGAGGACTGCCGCAACGCCAAAGTCTGTCAGCTTGACCCTTCTACGGGGAGCGCGCAGGAGGTTCTGTGGCTTCACGTCCCTATGGACAATGCCCATTTCTTCAAGTCCGCTCAGTGCCTCGAGGAGCTGGCCCATTACAGAGAGGAAGTGTCGTCGAGAGATAGGGGCTTTTTGTGGCTCCGTTTCTTCTGTTGGGAAGGGGGTGAGCGCCTCCATCACAATCGCCTCAACGCCATCTCGCGTCCGATCCGTGATGAGCTCTACAACGTGTGGTATACGATGGGGCATTTGTTCTGCGGCGGCCTGCTGAAGGTGGCCCTCGGCGGTGAATCTTTCGTGAGTTCGTGGGAGGGCATTGGGCGTTAATGTTTTCACCACGACCTGCCTTCCCGTTGAGCGATGAACTCCTCTCCATAACCTGGTTGCCGTGGAGCCGTCGGTAATATGTTGGGCGTGGGCGATCTCCGGTAGGTCGAGAGTTGGTAGTGAAGGGGTCGGTTCTGGAGGGTTTACCAACTGGATGTCGGCTTGAGTGGGGGCAGCTGCGAGCTTCATGGAGGGGATTCTATAGCATAACGCCAAAAAACGTCAACTGCTCGGAGTTTAGGCGTGGTGCGGACGAATCAGAAGCTAGTTTTTTGCCGGATAGACGAACTCCGCGAACTCCTCGGCTTTCGGGAAGGGGCTTTCTTGGGCGAACCGGTGGGCCGCCTCGACCTCGGCGAGGACTTCTTCTTCCAGTGTGTGCAGCTCTTCCTCCGTTGCGGCCTCATCCTCCAGAATCTCTTTTTTTAGACGTTGAATCGGATCCCGGTCGCGCCACTCCCCGAGCTCGTTAACGTCCCGAATGTCGGTAACGTCTTGGTCTTTTAGATAGTCGATCGCACCGACGTGGCCGCGCAGACGGTAGGTCATCGCCTCTATGATGACTGAGTGCTGCCCGCTCCTCGCTTCAGAAACGGCCCTCCGGCCGGCTTCGTAGAGTGCGACGACATCATTTCCATCTACGCGCATCGCCCCCATATTAAAGAGCTTTCCCGTCTCGTAGATGTTGTTCATCGCTCGGCGCTCGTCGATGTGGAGGTGGCTCGAGTAGAGGTTGTTTTCGCAGACGAAAATTAGGGGGAGTTTTCGCAGTCCGGCGAAGTTCATCGCCTCGTGGAAGACCCCTTCTTCGACGGCTCCGTCTCCAAAAAAGACGACCGTGACCGAGTCTTCTTCGCGAATCTGTGCCGCCAGAGCACTTCCTACCGCCACGGGAATGGTTCCCGCAACGAGCGGCTGTGCTCCGGCGAAACCTACCTCCGTATCAATAATGTGCATCGAACCGCCGTGGCCTCCCGAGCAGCCCGTTTTTTTGCCGTAGATCTCGGCCATGAGTGCGTTCATATCTCCACCCTTGGCAAGATAGTGTCCGTGTGAACGGTGTGTCCCAAAGACGCGGTCCTCCTTTGTGAGTCCCTCGCAGATTCCCGCGGCGACGGCTTCCTGCCCTACATATAAGTGGCAGGGCGTGCGAACCTCCTTTGCCAGAACGCCTTCGGCAAGCTTCTCCTCAAAATGCCTGATGCGCAGCATCGAGCGGTAGAGTGAGAGGAGGAGTTCGGGCTGTAAGTCTGAGTGGGGCATTGTCGGGTGGATTATAACACCGTTAGTTAGTGAATACCCACAAGGCGCCCGGCCGTTTCGGCCAGGATCTTGAGGTCGGTCCAGAGGGAGCGCTCGCGGAGGTACTTCATCTGGAGTTCAACTTTGTGGGGGCGGACTTCTTCGAGGTAGAGTCGCTCGGCCTCTTCTGTTGAGGTTGCCTTGGCGAGGACGTCTTCTTCGTGGAAGTCCCAGAGTGAGGCGAAGTCGGTCATCCCCGGGCGGAGCTTGTAGATCGCCTCCTCCGGGCCTTTATAAAGTTCTGCGTACTCGGGAACCTCGGGGCGGGGGCCAACCAGGCTCATCTGACCACGCACAACATTCAGGAGCTGGGGGAGCTCGTCGAGCTTGTACCGTCTGAGCCAGGCACCGATTCCGGTTAGTCGTGGATCGCCCTTGCGTGTCGAAGGGCCGCCCATCTTATCGGCATTCACCACCATGCTGCGGAACTTGAACATCTTGAAGGGTTTTTTGTAGCGGCCGGCGCGGTTGGCTTTGTAGAAGAGGGGGCCCGGGGAGCCGAGCTTAATAATAAGGGCTACAACAAGGAGCACCGGCGAAAGAACGAGGAGTAAGAGGAGGCTGACGACGATGTCGAAGAGGCGCTTGAGCATGATTCATTAGGAAAACAGCCTTATCATACCAACCACCGAGCCGATTCCATATGCGAAGTGCCGAACGAAAAAGACGGGGAGGGCGGTTACCCTTTCTGCTGGGTTTCTTCCAGCACGCCACAAAGCTTTTTGGCAAGGTTCCTCCAGCTGTAGTGGTCTACTTTTTCGTCTATTCCCTGGTAGGCTACGCTGCCCTTTTGGGTGAACTCATCCAGAAGGGGGGTGAGCTTTGCGATAATATCCTCTTCGCGGCTGGCACCAAATCCCACCTGCAACTCTTCGGCGAGCATTTTGAGCTCCTCATCCGGAGGGCCGCCGGCAATAAGGATAGGGCGACGCGCTCCGAGGTACTCAAAGAACTTTATCGAATAGCACCCTTTAAATGACTCGTCGTTCCATCCCAGATTGAGTAGTAGGTGAGATTGCTGCTGTTCCAGTCTTACCTCGTCGTGCGGGATGAGCCCCTTAAAGAGGACCAGGTCTTCAACCCCCGCCTCGTGTGCCGCATCTTCCACCCATCCATGCGGTTTGCCGAAGAAGTGGATCCCGAATTTACCTTCACGCACCAGCGGGTGTGTTTCTGATAACGTCTTTATCGCTCGGAAAAAAACGTGCGGGTTTTGTTTCCCGGCATAGATGTTTCCCGTATAGGTTATGACGAAGCGATCCCTCGGGGGGTGGAGAGTGCTTTCTTTCATAACGTCTAGATTAAATCCGTTCGTTACCACTGTCATTTTCAGTTGCGGCGGGGCAAGGACCATCCGTCTGAGCCCGGGTGCCGCAATAACAATAGAGTGCGCCGCTCTGAGGAGCTTTCTCTCGTAGACCATATCTATTTTTTTTCTTACTGAACCAAACGGATAGTTATGGTTCAGACTCCAAGCATCACGGAACTCACAGACCCACGGCACGCTGAACTCACCTGCCAGCTTTTCGGCCACAACGTGAGATGACGGGTAAGGGCTGCTACTCATGATGGCATCAAATCCCTCTTTTTTTAGCAGCTCCCGCCCCATTTTGAGTGCCGGTTTTATCCACGTTTTTTCTGTATCCGGGAAGGCACAGAGTGACTGGTAGAAGTAGAGAAGTCGGTTGACTACCGAACGCTCTCCGTGTGCATGGAGCGTGCCCTTAATCTGTTCAGTTAAGCTACTCCCTCTTTTGAAGCCAAAAAAATAAAGGAGCTTTCTCCAGTGGCGGAGGGCGTCGCCGGGGTAAGAAGCTTCGCAGAGCTTAACGTTCTCAGTGAATTTTTCACCGAGTCCCAGCTGGTTACGTGCCTCTTTCGTTAGGGGAGGAGTAAGAATCGTGGCTTGCCATCCATTCTCCTGGAGGAACGGCGTGAGGTTCGGCATGCGTGGGGAGGCATGCAACAGATTGGCGACGATCAAGACTTTTTTCATAGAGTGTGCCTGCGCTTCTTTAGGAAAGGGCAAGAATTTTTTCTTTCAGATCGGACCATGAAGCTACGCGATTTATGGGCAGTGTTACAATTTCATGTTCGTTGTACTCTTGGTTGAGTAGGAAGAGATTGTCGAGGCTGCCTGTCATATTTTCCAAGACTCGGTAGTCGTCATCGACGTAGGCGAGGCAGTCGGCAGCATATGTTCCTTTCTCCATCCGGCTTGTGTAGACAACCTCAAAGCTAAACCCGTAATTTGCAAACCAGTCGTTAAGGTGAAAGTGGGGCGACTCGGGCCGTGCGGTGATGATCTTTATCTCGAAACCCTTGTCCACAAAATACTGGATTACTTCAAGGGCACCGGGGATAAACTCAAACATCTCAAGAGTGGCACGGTCGGAAAAAATCTTGCTTAGGAGAAGCTCCGCCTGCTCCGATGTGAGCAGACTCTGCTGGACCATGTTGGCGGTGCTCATGTTCTTATTTTTGGGGAGGGAGATGTCCAGAAAGGAGCTTGAAGCCTTTTCTTTCAAAACGTCCCAGTTGATAATCGTGCCGTCAAAGTCGAGTCCAATAATCATACTAATCGAAAAGGGACGTATCCCTGTTAATCTTAATTACCAAATACAATGACCGGGCGCTGATCCATACTCTGAGCATATCATTTGTTTAGCGTTTTGGGGAGTCAACGCCCGCCATCTTTTTATATATCGCAGCCATTTTTGCCATCTCCTCTGAATAGTTGTTCTTCTCTTTGATTAGGGCACGGTTTGATGCTCCCATTTTGTGCCTTAGAGCTGAATTATCGGCCAGTTGCAGGATGGCATGTGCAAGTTGTTGTGGGGCACTGGGGGGGAAGAGGAGTCCATTTTTATTATGCGCAATCCAGTCCCGATTGTCTGCCGAGTCGGAGACGATTACAGGTAGCCCGCAGGACATGGCTTCCGATGTCGCTGCTGAAAGGCCGCTATCTGAAAGTGAGGTTGAGACGTAGATATCGCTGTAGTTGAGAAGCGCGGGTAGATCTACATACTCAACGCGTCCCAGGAAATGGACGTTTTTTTGAAGCTGCGCTATCTGGACGGCTGCCTTTAGTCGGGCTTTTTCGGGCCCATCACCGACAAGAAGAAAGTGGATGTTCGGCTTTTGCTGAGTAACAATAAGGGCCGCATTGATGAGTGTTTTTAGATCATAAACGGGGTGGAAAGCTCTTAATGAGAGTACCTTGAGAGCTCCCTCGGGGGCGCTATCCTCTAGGTTAGAGGGAAGTCGGGCTCCCTCATCGGGTTTGAAGATGTCGACGTCGGTGCCGAAGTTAATGATCCTTATGTCAGTTTCAACTGCTCCCAGAGAAAGAAGACGTTCGCGTATTTTTTCTCCGTTGCAGACGATAAGCTGAGCCCGGCCAACTACTAGATATTGCACCAGGCGCTTAAGCCTTGAGGCGAAGAATAGATCACTTCCCCAGGGGGTGAGGATTGTGGGTTTGAAGTTGGAGAAGACTCCCACCAGACCATAAGTTCCTGCAGAATGGAGGTGCATCACAGCCGGTTGCTCTTTCTTTAGTATTTGGCGCACCTGTCGGATGGCTCCCGGGAGGTTCAGGAGAGCCTGTCTGCCACTGTAATCGGCAAGGGGCGAGGGAGTTATCTCATAGTAGTGGGTCTTTGCGATGAGTCCTTGTGCTTCCGGAGTTGCGGGAGCGAGGGAGATCCAGCTCACCTCAAAGCCACGGTCTACAAAATAAGAAATCCACCGGATGCTGTGAACTGAGTTTGATCCTGCAAGAAAGCAAATCCTCATTTAAACTTTTGCTTAGGTGGTTTAGAAGTAAATGTGCGGTGCTCGCTTTTTAATCAAGTTGCGGGTGTCGATGACCAGTTTGCTGTTTTTCGCGATGAAGGTTGGTTGAAAGGCTGTGTGATCGGTGAGAATCAGGACGCAGTCGGCGGCTTTGAGCTCGGCGGCTGTTAGCCCGACTGATTCTAGGGTTACATCATCTTTGTGAACATTTGCATTGTAGCGATCGCGACTCACCCTAACCGAGGAAATGTGAGGATCGTGATAGCGAACATCAGCCCCCTTGCGCAGGAGGTCCCAGATGATGGGGAGAGCGGGGGATTCACGGGGGTCAGCAATATCTTTTTTGTAGGCGACGCCAAGAACCAGGATGAGCGCACCATTCAGGGGTTTTTTGTGCTTGTTGAGTACCCAGTTTACCTTGGTCACAATGTGATGGGCCATGGACTCATTGATCTCACTTGCAAGCTCGATGAACCGTGGCGTAAAGCTGTACTCTTTGGCTTTCCACGCCAAGTAGTAGGGGTCGAGAGGGATGCAGTGGCCACCAACGCCGGGGCCCGGCTGGAAGGGCATGAATCCGTAAGGTTTTGTCTTGGCCGCTTCCATCACCTCCGAAAAGTCTACGGCGATCTTGTCTGTAAACATCTTGAGTTCGTTCACCAGGCTGATATTCACCAAGCGGAAGATATTTTCGAGCAGTTTTGTCATCTCGGCAACGCGCGGTGATGAGACCGGATGTACGGCGCTCACATACTTTTTATAGAAGGCGACGGCACGTTTTGTTGAGGCCGGATTAACTCCCCCCACGACCTTTGTGACCTCATTAAAGGCGAACTCTTTGTTCCCCGGGTCGATCCGTTCGGGTCCGAAAGCCAGATAGAAGTCGTGGCCGGCCTTGAGCCCACTTTTCTCTAGAATGGGCTGGACGATCTCTTCCGTGGTTCCAGGGAAGGTTGTACTTTCAAGAATGACGAGGGTGCCTTTGGTTAAATGTTGAGCGATAGCCTCGGTGGCACTTATAACCGGACCCAAGTCCGGGGCGCGGTTTTTTGTGAGTGCTGTTGGGACTGCGATGAGAATGGTCTCGCACTCGGAAAGTTTGCTAAAGTCGGTTGTAGCATGGAAGGTGCCGAGGACCTTTTTAAGACGGGCATCGCTGATCTCTTTTATGTAGCTTTTAGCTTTGTTGATATCAGCTACACGTTTTTCGTTTATGTCGAAGCCGATTACCGGGAAGTTCTTTTCGGCAAGGGCCAGGGCGGTGGGCAGACCGACGTAGCCGAGTCCGATAATTGCTACTTTTTGAGGTTTCATTAGAGCAGTTGTTTCAGGAATTGTTCCGTTGAAAAGCTAACATACTCTCGGCGAAGGGAGAAGGTCTTGCACCGGCTACCGGTTGTGGATGCCCTTTTTTATTAAGTGCCAGAAGAGTTGGGCCAGACCCCATAGAGAGCCTATTCCGTAGGCAAAGTGTCGAACGAAAAAGACGGGGAGAGCCGGGATGAACATCAGAGGGCTACCCTGTTTATAGGCGAGGTGGAGGGAGGCCGTGGTGAGAGCGACTCCATAGGTCCCGGCAATGATGGCGGCGAGGCCAAGGAGTGGTAGCCAGAAGAGGCCGCCCAGAGTCAGCATGATAAGTGTGCTCACAAAAATAAGTGGGGCCAGGTGGCGAAGTTTGAATGGAGGAGCGCCGAACTTTTGTGGGAGGATCGCCCAGATGCCATCGCGATAGTTGTGTTGAGTGAAGGCAGGCAGGGTCGCCTTTGGGAAGTAGTTTACAGTGAGGTTTGGCAGTGCCCAAATCGTGCCGCCCGTACTGATAATCCGTTGTGAGAGGTCGAAATCTTGGCTGCGTACGAGTTTTTCGTTGAATCCACCAACTTTTTTTAGAACTGTTGTGGTGTAGAGTCCGCCAAAAACACTATCTGCCCGGCGGGGGCCACCGGTAAATGTCCTAAATGAGCTGCCTACACCAAAACGACGCGAGAGTGCAGCCGCAATGGTGTGGGCCATAAGTGTAGGGGCTCCGGCTTTGGCTCGGACTACTCCGCCAACGACATCCGCCTTGAGGCGTTTTGAGGCTGAGAGGCAGTCACTGAGGTAGTTTTGGGGATAGGCCGCATGGGCACCGATAATCGCGCAGTAGTCGCCTTTGGCCGTGGCAACTCCCAGATTCCAAGCGGCAGACTGGATATGTTTTGGGTTGTTGATGAGGTGGATTTCGGGGTGTAGTTTTTGAAGCCGCTGGACAATATTCCTCGTCTCATCGGTACTCTCTCCATCTGCAACTATGATTTCTAGTTGTGCATCTTTAAGGTGCTGAGCGGCTTTAAGCAGAGAGTTGATGCATTCCTCGATGTGTCTCTCCTCATTGCGGCATGCGATCAGCGCCGAGATGAGGTGGTTGTGGGTGTTCATGGCTTTTCTTATCTCAAGCTATCGTCTTTCCAATCCCTTATCAAGTGATGAGGATATGTCTTCAGGCCAGGTGAGTCCTACTCAATTGAACTTTTGAGTCTTTGTATGTCGAGTCGCGAGTCGGATTGAAAGTTTTCTTAAAATAGTTAACTATTGGCATATGACCAGCTCCTCCACACAGATAGTTCGCGACTGCAAAATCG
>PFRX01000038.1 GCA_002788775.1 Candidatus Peregrinibacteria bacterium CG_4_9_14_0_2_um_filter_53_11
GAGCCTGAACCCAGGTGGTCGCTGTGGGTGAAGTGGATTGTTGTCTCTGCCGTGCCTGTTTGTGGTGCGCCGCTCAAGGAGCCGCTCGCGCTTCCGCTCGTCTCAATCGTTGCTATAAGCTCCGAGCCGTCGTAGAGGTAGTTGCGGACCGTCGCTGAGCCGTCGGAGCCTGCCTCTACTTCATATGCCCCCGAGATGTATCGTGTCGTTCCCGAAGGGCCGCTCTTGAGTACACGGCTGCCGCTTGGATCGTATGCGAAGGTGGTTGTTGTCGAGGTGCCCTCTATACTCCTCCGGACCGAGAGGAGCTCGTTTGCTCCGCTCCAGCTCATCGTCCGGCTTCCATCACTGAGCATGTTCCCGTTCGCATCGTATGTGAAACGCTCGATCGTGCCGTCCACCGCCCGGGTTGCTGTTGTCGCGTGCGGGTTGGCTTACGGCCTCACCAAGATTGGGGCCGGAATCGGGGCGGCTACTCTGGATTCTATCGTCTCCACCAGAGTGAAGGGCTGGAAGTCGTCGCGACTTCCGAGTACCTCGGGGTTGGGCTCGATCGTTAAGATCACGGTTACTCTAGGCTGTTGCTGGACCTCGGCCTCACCGAAGGCGTAGTAGGGATCTTCCAAAGGTGAGACTAAAAACTGCAGCCGGCTCACGTTCACACGAAGGGGGCTGATCGGCACAAAGTCTTTTACAAAACCATCTGCCGGCTTATCACACAGATCGTTGAAGTTGGCATCGGAGGGATACAGCTCTTCGGATGGGCGACGCGGCACCTCTCCGGGAAGATTATTCCCAACTGAGGGACAGTCGTTAACCGGCCCGGCCGGGGAGTTCACTCCGGCAACATCACCGGTGCCGCGGCAGTTAAATTCGGGGGCGCAAATAAAGCTCTCGATCACACCATCATTATCAACATCGCGTCCTTCCATCCTCAAAAGTGAGAGGGCATAGATGGGGCTAATTGCTATGCCGCCGATACGTTCGCGAGCCAGCATCGTCTTTTGGCGGGCATCACCTGAGATCAGGTAGAGCTCGGGGAGCAGTTTTATATCCGCCTGAGTTGGGGCGCGATCTCCACGGCAGGCCGCCAGATTACCAAACAGAGTAATACCGATATTTCTCAGGAAAGCGTTTCGCCTGTAGCTCACGGTTCCACAAAAAGCGTTTTCCTTATCCCCCACTCCCCCATTCGCGTCCTTTCCAATAAAGGGATTTTGACCGGTGTTGCGGTCGAGCGTTCGCCTCAACGGGACACAGTCATCGCGATTGCGCTCATCGTCTCGAGCCGCCTGACCAACGGCGGGCGGGTTTGCTCCAACCGTATTACAGTCATAGCCGAGCGCCTCGTCATCACCGGGATTGAAAAACGATGAGTAGTAGCGACCGAAGTTCTGACCATAGGTTTGCAGGTTACTCGCACCGGGAATGGCGACTCCCTTTCTGAGACTCGTTAAGACTACGTACTGATTGTAATACTCATCATAATCGATCGTCCCCGAGCGGATCTCATCGGCGATTCTGGCCATAATGAAGCGCGCATCTTCATAGAGCTGGTTCTGGATCGTCGCACGGCGAGACTCACGAAACGAGTCCACATAGAGACCGGAGATAACCGTCATCACGATCGCAAAAACACCAATCGAGATCATCACCTCAACCAGCGTAAAGCCCCCCGCGCCGGAGCGTGAAGTAGAAAAATGGCGGAGTGAGCTGAGTGCGAAACGCCTCATCATAACGCGATATCCGTTAGTTGCAGAATCGGTAACATAATAGCGGCCACGATCACCGCAACAATGGCTCCCAAGATGACGATGATGAGCGGTTCGAGAAGTTTTGAGAGACCGGCAACGGCCACGTCAATCTCCTCTTCGTAGTACTCCGCGATCTTCGCCGCGATCGTGTCGAGCTGGGCGGTCTGCTCACCCACGGCGACCATCTGCACCATCATCGCAGGAAATTCCTGCGTGTCGCGAAGACTTTCACCAAGGGGAATACCACGGGCGATATCTTCGGAAACGAGCTGAATCCGCCGACGATAGACCTCATTCCCCACAGTGTCCGCGTTGATCGTCAGGCTCTGCGTAATGGGAACTCCACTTTTGAGGAGGTTGCTCAGTGCACGATTAAACCGTGCCAAAAGCGACTTCTTCACGATGGGGCCAAAGATCGGCAGACGAATCAAAATCCAGTCGGTCCAGTAGCGACCGGCGGGGAGACGTCGGATCATAAGAGAAAAACCGATAAGCACGGACAAGCCGATGAGCAGTGAGATCCAGTTCTCGACAAAAATATCGCTGAGGCCGATCACGAAGCTCGTAATCGCGGGGAGCTCCTTGTCTGCACCCTCAAAAATCTCTGCGATCTTCGGAACGACCGCGACCATCATTCCCACGACGACGATGACCATCACAACACCAAGGAAGACCGGGTACATAAGTGCGCCCTTAACTTTTCGGCGAATTGTCGCATCTTTTTCCACCTCGACGGCAAGCTGTTTGAGTATCTGAGTGAGCTGGCCCGAGGCCTCGGCGGCACGGATCATTCCGATGTGGGCCTGCGAAAAAATATCGCTATACTGCGCGGCACTCTGAGAGAAGGTCGAACCTTTCTCGATAAAGCGTGCGATGTCGAAGAGTGAGTTTTTAAAACGCACATTCTGCGTCTGCTCCGAAACCGTGTCGAGAGCCTTAACAAGGGGCACACCGGCCTCGATCATAATCGACATGAGCCGGTAAAAAGTTGCCTTATCGCGCGTCTTCGGCTTCCCAAGCGACTGAAACCAGCCATCAAGTCGACTATATAAATTCCCCCTTTTTTCCTGCCTGGGCTTGGGCATAGTCGCTAGGAGCTGGGGCGAGATCCCCCTTTCCTCAATCGAGAGCACGATCTTTTCTTCAGACTGTCCATCTTTAAGGTTGAAGGACTTTTCTCCCAGCTGGGAGTCTACCAAAAAATCTTGAGCTTTTTTCATTGTTTAAAGTTGAGGTGGAGTCTCGAGCTGGAGCGCCGCGAGTTCGTTGGGGACCGCAGCGGGCAGACCCATTTCAGGAGTAACCGCCGGAGCAGGAACCTGGGGAGTCTCTAAAACCGGCGTCGTCACCGGAGCCGGTTCGGCAGGTTGAACTTCAGCCGCGGAAGCCTCTAAAGCTGGGGCCATCGCGGGAGTCTCGGGAGCTGGCGCTGCTGCCGCACCTTCCGGAGCCGAGACGGCCTCTTTTTTGGGCTCTGAATTCTCGTCCCACTCCACTTCGCGGGCTATGCTGTAGACCTCGTCCAGACTGGTCTCACCTTTGAGCGCCTTCAGAATTCCGGCCTGCTCAAGCGTGACCATTCCACTCTTCACCGCCTCCTGCTCGATATCGAGCGACTGCCCCTGCTCAAGAATAAGACGGCGGAGGTGGTTGTTCATCATCATAATTTCGTAAACTCCAAGACGTCCAAAGTAGCCGGTATTTCCACAGACCTCACACCCCTTTCCGATATAAAACTTTGGAGAGCGGAGGAGTTCGGGCTCGTAGTTTGCGGCCTCGGCGGGAGCCAGATACTCGAGACTTCGCTTCACACGAGCGAGAAGTTCGGGCGAGGTCTGGTCTTCCACTCGGCAGTTTGTACAGATTTTCCTAACCAGGCGCTGCGCTATAATCAGGTTGATCGTCGAGGCCATAAGGTAGGCGGGAACGCCCATATTCGCGATACGAGTGAGCGTCTCGACGGCGCTGTTGGTATGAATTGTCGAGAAGACGAGGTGACCGGTCAGTGATGACTCGATCGCAACATCCATCGTCTCTCGGTCACGGATCTCACCGACCATAATTATGTCGGGATCCTGACGAAGTGCGGTTCTTAGACCACTCGCGAAGGTGTAGCTGATGTCGGGATGAACCTGACTCTGATTGAGCCCGTTCATCTGGATCTCCACCGGATCCTCAATCGTCAGAATATTCACGTCGGGCGTGTTAAGAACACTCAGACACGAGTAGAGCGTCGTGGTCTTACCCGAACCGGTCGGACCGGTCGTCAGAATAATTCCATTGGGAAGATCCAGCGACTTTTTGATGTATGCCATGTTGAGCCCCTCGAGTCCGAGCTCCTCAAGCGTTGGAATTTTTCGCGACTTGTCCTGGATACGCATCACAACCTTCTCACCATTGACGGTCGGAAAAGACGAGACACGAAGATCCATCTCACGATTATCTTTCGTCGTCACCGTTGTGCGTCCGTCCTGGGGGATACGCTGCTCGTCGATCTTCAAGTTCGACATGATCTTGATACGTGAAACAACCGCCGGATGCATGTTGAGCGGATACTCAACCACACGACGCAAAACTCCATCGATGCGGTAGCGGATCTGAGTCGTCTCTCGCTTGGGCTCAATATGAATATCGGACGAGCGCATGTCGAGTGCCGCCGAGATCGTCGCAAGCACAATCTGGGGCACGTTGCCCGCCAGAATCGCTTCTTGCAGTTGTTGTAGTTTTATATTTTCCATTTAGCGCTTAACTTTTGGGGTCTGGTAGTAGGAGACCATGTCGACGGTGAAGTTGATCACCTGCTGCTCCTCGTCGATCAGCTCTTCTCCATCGGGAAAGTTCAGCTGAATCGAACGGATCGCCATCAGACGCTGCTTGCTATTGAGATCACCCGAGTTGGTAATAAAGTCGAGGAAGGCGAAAAAGTTGGAGCGCGTTCCCTGAACATTCATCGAGATCGGGAGTTCTGAGATCTGCGGATTTTCGGCAAGCGGCTGTCCCTTTCCAAAGCGAAGACTCGTCTGCAAAAGAGGATTCTTTGCGGAGTCGTGGGCGGCGAAAAAGTCGTCGAAGGTTCGGGTCAGATCAGTGTAGTTCTCATCGGGAGGAAGAATCGAGGCGATATTCCTGGCAAGCTGGAGCTGCTTGTCGGCCTGCTCTTCAGCAAAACCAACGAAGGCCTCCTTCTCTGACTGGTAGGCTCCACGAAGCTGAGTTATCGTCTTCTGGCTCTCCACGATCGCACTCTCCTGAGCATTCCACAGCTGATACTTGGTAACCCCGTAGAAGAGAGCGGCGGCGAGTACCAGTCCGCCAAAGATGTAGTAGAAGGTTGTTCGGCTAAGTGTGGGCGAGGTCATGAGAGAGTTCGTAAAAGATTAGTTTGCTGGTGGAAGATCGAGGGAGTCGCGTGGATCCGGCTCCTTTTGGAGAGTGAACTCCAGGTTCAGACCGGCGGAAAAATCTCCACTCTGGTCGCGCGATTTAGAGAATGAGCGGAAGTCGATGTCTTTAAACTGGGGCGACTTCTCGATACTGTCGATAAGTGTTGCGATGAAGCTGAAGGTCTTGCTGTCGGAGGTTCGAGTTAGACCGCTGAGTGAGATGCGTCCCGTTTTTGAGTCGAAGCGGTATGAGGAGAAGACGAAGCCGCCTATGGTCTTAAACAAGCCCTGGCCATAGTGGCGGTCGGCGACACGAACAACATCGTGAATCGAGGTGATGACCGACGACCAGTCGATACGCTGCTTCTTTATCTGTTCAATCGAGGAGAGCGCATCAGTTCCCTGAGCGCGGATCTCTTTAAGCAACTCGACGAGTTGCTCGTCCGTGAGGGCGTTGATGTCCTGACCGCGAATGAGAAAGCGAAACGTGCGGTTAGCCAGAAGGGAACGGACGGCATCAATACCTCGCACATCTTCGGACGACTGCTTCACGTCGCCGCCAAAGCTACTCTTCTGACGGTCGAGTTCCGCGAGAGCCAGAGCAGTGTACTGTGCCTCACGATCCTGAGGCAGCACCGGCTCGAGCGAGAAGGTATCGACTCCGAGCGGCTGATTAAAAATCTTCTGAACTGCCAAGAGGATCGTCTTAACTTCTTGGGCCTGCGTTCCCAGCTCATCCGCTGCTGCACGACGCGTCGACTCCACCTGGCCGGCAAGCTGAGTGGTTCGGTGTGAGGCGATCAGCGGATCGATTCTAAGGTTGAGCTCGTCGAGCCAGAGACGTGCCTGACGGTAGCGCACGAGATTTATATCGGTCTGAATTTTCTGAGTCTCAACAGTCGTCTGGTCAAAACGAAGCGCGGTATTGGGACCGAGCTGTGAGTTGAGGAGGGTAAAGTCGGGATCAAGTTGTGTGAAGAAGAAGCCGTAAACCAGGAGGCCGAGTGCAACCGATGTACCGAAAAACAACCGTGCATGTCGGTGTTTGCTGCGACGCTCAGTCTCTTCGGCGACCTTATCGAAAAGGGGTTTAGGGCCGAGAAGCTGAGAGATAGAAGCAGTGCCGTCGATCTTTTTTGGGGAGGATGGCTGCTCTCCACCGGATGACGAGAAGAGCGTCGAAGAGGATGTGGCTGGCGCCGTTTTTTCTTTCGCGTCCAGAGCGGCCGGCAGGTCTCGTTTCAGCAAAACGGATAAGAGGCTGCGCTTGGGTTTTGCACTCTCTGCCGCTCCATCCAGGTGAAAAACCTCAGTGGGCTTGCCTTCTTCTGCAGGGGCGGCGGCCGGTTCGGAGCTTATCGTGGCGACAGGAGCCGCTGGGCTAACCTGGGCCTCGGGAGCCGGCAGAACCGTAGGCTCACCTTGGCTAACAGGAGCCGGCACAGCCGACTTCTCGGGCAGTGCAGCCGCCTGCTTATCAGCAGGCTGCTCGGGGTTTACCTCAACGGGTTGTTTCTGATCGTCCGCCATAGTTTTTTTTATGTGTATTTATTTTATTCCGAATCGCTTTTTGAGCTGTTTTCACCCTGCTCGCAGTTGCCTCATAAATATCTGTATATTTTATCAAAAAATCGGCAAAATAGCAATGTGCCTAGAGCAGTCAGCCAAAGCCTTGCCGGAATAAAAAATGCCCCCGAGCGACTCTACCTCATCATCCTCCTGATGCCGCTTGTCTTCAGCTTCTGGGGTGGCGTGAACAGCTATGAGCTGCCTCAACAGGTTTGGATGATGCTTTTTGCGACCGTTTTTCTGGCCAGTTTCGGCCTTTTTATGCTGACCGAGAAGAAGCTCTCGCTGGGCTGGCATAGGGGTGTGATGATAATAACCGGCCTCTGGGCCCTCTCACTTATCGCCTCAACCGTCTTCTCCCCCACCCCACTACAGAGTTTTTGGGGCGACTACCTGCGCATGCAGGGGCTGTTAACGCATTTTTTCTATGGCCTGCACTTCCTAATCTGCCTCACACTTTTCAGAGATAAAAAACTCCGCGAACTGGTCTTTCCTGTAATCATCGGCGTTGGAGTTATTGTCGCCCTCTACGCCATTGTTCAGTGGCTGATCTTTGACCCCACGATGGCCTTTGGCCTCTTCGGTCGACGCAGTTTTTCAACACTGGGTAGCCCCAACGATCTGGGCCAGCTCCTCATCTTCCCCCTGAGCAGCCTGGTCTTTTTTGCCGCCTCACACCTCAGAAAAAAGCCCCTCCTCAAAAAGACCTCCACCTTCAGAGCACAACAGCTCCTCCTTGTCGGAAGCGGTCTCATACTGGTTGCCGGCCTTCTAACAAGCCAAAACCGCGCCTCACTTCTCGGGCTTCTCGTAGCCGGGACGCTCTTACCCCTCTCACGCCTTAAGTCCAAGAAAAGTCTCTTTCTGACCGGAGGCGGCCTCATTCTCCTGACCATCGGCCTCCTTGTCCTCCTGAATCCAAGCCTCCGCTCGTTAGGAACCCGCTCCGTCCTCTGGCAGAGCTCCCTCAAGCTCGTCGACGAGCGCCTTATCTTCGGCCACGGCCTCGAGAGTTTCCAACAGGCTATCCAGCCCGTACTCACACCATCGATAAATCTTTACGAACGCCTTACCGACCTTCCCGACCGAGCTCACAACCTTCTCATCGAGGCATTTGTCACCCGTGGCCTCTTTGGCCTCTCTCTGGTTATTATGGCGCTGGTGATCCTGGGCTTCCTCTTGGTTCGCAAAAAATGCACGACTCCCGCGGCGCAGGCTGCTTGGTTGGGAGTAACCGCTTACACTATCGCCGTCTTTTTTGGCTTCTCCTCAGCCGTCCACATTATCTTCCTCCTCAGCTTCTGGACGATTCTCCTCCACGAGACGCTCTCCATTGAGAGCCGCACCATTCCTCTCCCACTTTTCGGACGAGCCGGCCTTGCCCTTCTCACACTCACCGGACTCGTGGCGACCGGCTTGTACGGCACACGTCTTCTGGCCGCCGACCGCCTCTTCGATCAAGGTATCGGCAGCTTCATCTATGCCCCCCAAGAGGCCTTTGACGAGCTCCACGAGAGCATCCGGCTCACACCCCAGTTTGCCTATCACTACAAGACGGCCTTTATCTTTTTCACCTCCCCCGCACCACTCACGGACGATGCCGGAGAACGGCTGGAAGAGTACGCAAAAAAACTCGGAACAATAACCGGCAACGGTCTCCAATATGAACTTTCTCGGGCCCAGCTCGCCCTCTTTAATGACCGTTACGAAGAGGCCACAACCCACCTTGCTCGGGCCCACGAGCTGGCTCCAAGCTGGCCAAGCGTTCTCATCCGCTTGGGTGATGCCGCACGCGAGAATGAAGACTATGTAGGGGCGATCAAGGCCTACGAAAAGATGATTGAGCTCTCCCCGCCCTACTGGCGCTGGCCGGTCGACAAGGGTGAGGAGTTGACCGAAGCCGAGCGCGAGCAGGTGAGAATCTTCCGGATATCAAATCAGAGCTTCTATGAAGCTCTGACTGATCTCGTAACAAGTTACGAAGCTGCGGGGCTCACCGACGATGCGGCAAACCTGGCAGTCTATTTGTAGGGGTACTCCTATTTGGAGAAGTATGCCTTTATCCTAGCACCGTCGCTTGAAGAGTTTACCCTAGCACCGTCGCTTGAAGAGTTGGGAGAATTTGAGGCGGCTGGGTACTCATTCATACAGGTTGCGTACTGAACCTGGGTGATTGTTCCATAGCGGATCTTTGCCGAGAGGGTACCTGCAGTGACATAGCGTCGAATATCCCGGCACAGCGCCTCGCTCACCTCAACCGGAGCAGGCGCGACGTAGAAGAGGTCTGGGTACTCATTCAGACACGCTGAGTACTGGGCCCGGGTGATCGTTCCGGCTGCAATCTTCGCTGAGACGATACCTGCATCGACGTAGAGTCGAACATCACGGCAGAGCTCTTCGCTGAGGGGTGCCTGATCCTCGTGTGAGACATTACGGAATGCTCCCTTAAAGGTACCTGCGGCACCGAAAACTCCAACAGACAAGACGACGGCAACGAGGCCGAAGGCGAGCCATCCTTTATTAGCTTTAGTAAGCTTCATGTTCGTATTTGTTTTACGATATAAATTAAAGATTTTGTAATGATGCGAAAAATTTAATTACGCATTGGATAATTATAGCAGAAAAAGCCTCGGATTACAAGGCGTGGGCTGGAGCACACCTCAGGACAACAAAATTTAAGGCCTCAAGCGCGACCTAAACCGAAGCCTCTGGACTCGCAGCAACATCGGGGTCAACCGCATCTGTTCCGGTTAGGCGAACACAAACATAGGGAAGCAGCGGCCTGTCTTGCGGAAGCTCAACCTGACCGGCCCGATCAAGAACGAGGCCGTCAACTCCTGCCTGAAGATCCGCTACAACCGGAGTGAGACGGTCCTGGCGACCGAGAAGCACAACCTGGTCCGGGCGAGCTCCGGGACGAGCTGTTATCCACTGGGGAAGAGCCAGCTTATTTCGAACCACCCTAACCGCTGCGGAATTGTCCGGAGCCTGGACCTTCTGCGGTCCCTGACTGGGGCTTGTTACGCGCTCCATTCCATCCGATGCTGGCATCTGATCTGCTGCCATGAAAGTGTGTGGTTGGGTAATTACTATCTCCCATTATCTTACACCACTAATAGTAGGCCCGTCAACTTTGGGGGAGAAAAAATAAAGACCGCGGTGGCTTTTAACCTGACCGCGGCCTTTAAAAAGTTGCTTTGTAATGAGCAATTACTGAAGCTCAACCTTGGCACCTGCCTCCTCAAGCTTCTTCTTGAGTTCGGTTGCCTCGGCCTTGTCGATACCCTCTTTGACAGGCTTAGGAGCGCCATCTACGAGATCCTTAGCCTCCTTGAGACCAAGACCGGTAATCTCACGAACCGCCTTGATAACGGCGATCTTCTGAGCACCTGAATCGGTGAGGACGACAGTAACGAGACCATCCTCGTCTGCTGCAGCGGCTCCACCAGCTGCAGGAGCGGCGGCCATGGCTACAGGAGCGGCAGCTGAAACACCGAACTTCTCTTCCATAGCCTTTACAAGGTTGGCAAGATCAAGAACGGACAGCTTCTCGACTGCGTCGAGGATCTTCTGTGCATCTGCACTAAGTTCCGGAGTTGTTTTTTCGTCTGACATGCGTACGTTGGATTAAAATGTAGTTAAAATAAATTGTTGATAGGGGGATTAGGCGGCTGCCTCGTCTGCGGACTTTTCTTCTGCTGCGGGGGCCTCAGTCTCTGGAGCTGGCATCTCGGCTGTGGCCATCTCAGGTGCGGGAGCTGACGCATCTGCTGCCGGCATCTCGGCCTCAGCTACTGCGGGAGCCTCTTCCGGGATGGGGGCCGGAGCGCCTCCGAGCTCACCTGATCCTTTCTTCTTGGCGACCTCACTGAGTGCGCAAACAAAGCTGCGCATAACTCCGTGAAGAACTCCATGGAATCCTGAGATAGGTGACATCATAAGTCCGACCAGCTGAGTAAGAAGAACCTGGCGGCCTGGGAGCTGTGCGATTTGTTGTGCCATAGCGGCATTCAGACATTTTCCTTCGAAAATGGCACCGATAATCTTGAGTGTCTCAACGTCTTTTCCAAGATCGTGAAGGGTTTTTGCTCCGATAACCTCATCATTCTTTGCGAATGCGAGACCAACGGCTCCCTCCAAAACCGAAGGATCGAGATCTCCGAATCCGGCCTCCTTGGCCGCAAGCTTTACGAGGGTCTTTCGAGCAACTTTGAACTCAACCTCGTTCTCACGAAGTTTGCTGCGAAGATTTTCCATCGCCTTAACACTCGTTCCCTGATACTGACTAAAGACAACTGACTTGGCTGCTTTAAAGTCTTCGATCAGCTCTGCGAGCTGTTCCTGTTTTTTCGCTTTTGTTACGGCCATAGGTTCGAAGGGTGAAGATAAAAAAACTCGACGGGGAGAGACGTCGAGTACACCATGCACAGCCGCAGGGCCGTACGAATCATAAGTGATTTGGTGTCTCGGTAGGTCTTCCATTCCCACCGAGGTGGAAACTGCCTACTGTCTCTGACGGGCGAAGTCTAGCTCAAGGGTGCGGGAAGAGTCAATAAAAAAAAGCGGCTGGACTGCCTTCGTTGCTTGCGCGAGCTCGGCCCTGCCTGATCATGCGCAAAGGAAGACGGTCATGGCGAGGCTCAGGTGTGAGCTTCCGAGGAGGATCGATGCACTCCATCGCGAGGGCACGCGCCTCACTGCCGCAAAGTTCACGTATAAAACGGGCCGCGTCGTCTTCTCCCGGCAGGGAGCTACAGATATTCTCAAGGGGTCGTGCGCGGTCGATACAGTCGTCGATAGCCGCGTCCGGGTCGGCTGAAGATGCCCTCAAAGGGCCCTCCACTCCCCCGAGACACCTGACGAAGTTTGCGCTAGCGCTCGTCAGACAGTAATCTCGCCCCTGAGGAGCGCGTATATCACAGAAATTCACCTGAGTATCAAGACGCTTAAAGCAGGCGAAATAGGCATCACTAGCAGTCTGAGCCTGAACCGCGTCGGGAGTAGGCTGCTCTCCAAGCTGAGCGAGTTGTTTGCCATGAGCGGTCGGGGAGGCAAGGCTGGCGGCCGTCGCCACAGCGAGGACGAGGGGCGCTAGAGGTGATAATCGTGTGTGTTCCTTCTCCATCTGATCCTAAAGAAAAAGCGAAATAAGACTTAAGGGGCCATGATAGACAAAAACCTCAATTTAGGCTAGTAAATAGTTATATGATGAGTTTCGAGGAGGCTCTCTCACTCCTGAGAGAACATGTAAAAACCGAGAATATTATTAAGCACCTTTTCGCGACCCAGGTTTTAATGCAGGCACTGGCGCGGAAGTTTGGCGAAGACGAGCACCGCTGGGGGCTGGCCGGCCTCCTTCACGATCTGGACTGGGACTACACGAAGCCGACGCCCGACAGGCACGGACTGATGTCTTTTGAAATGCTGGCCGACAAAGACCTCGACCCGGAGATCTGCTCTGCGATTAAGCTCCACAACTACATGCTCGACATCGAGCCTCAGACCCTTATGGAAAAGGCACTCTACTGCAGCGAGATGATGACGGGATTTATCGTAGCCGTCGCCCTGGTGAAGCCGAGCAAGAAGCTCGACGACGTGAAGGTCGAGTCGGTTCTGAAAAAATTCAAAGAAAAGAGCTTTGCCTCCGGTGCCAGACGCGAAATTATGGAGCGATGCGAGCCCTACCTGGGGATAACACTCGAGGAGCTCGTGACGATCTGCCTCGCCGAGATGAAGAAGATCAGTGGCAAACTCGGACTCTAACTCAGCCGGACCGGCTCTCAAACGTATAAAATCATGAACGTACCAGACATCCGTGCACAGATCAGCTCCTTTTTAAAAGAGACGAGCGACCCGCGTCCGCCCTTACTCGTACTACTGGGCCCAACCGCCTCGGGCAAGACGGCACTCTCAGTCCCACTGGCTCAGGAGTTCGGTGCGGAGGTTATCTCGGCCGACAGCCGTCAGGTCTACAGAAAAATGGATGTGGGAACGGATAAGATCATGCCGAAGGAGCAGGCGGGCGTTCCTCACCACCTTTTGGACGTTGCCGAGCCCGATGAGCGCTTCACTCTTTTTGAGTACAAGCGGGCGGCCGAGAAAGCTACCAAGGAGATCACTGAGCGCGGTCGACTCCCCTTTTTGGTGGGCGGAACCGGGCTCTACATCAAGGCGCTGACCGAGAACTTCGACCTGCCACCGGAAGATGCGAAGCTCCGCGAGGAGCTGATGGCGGAGCTGGAGGAGGTTGGGAACGAGGCCCTCCACGACCGCCTCCGCTCGGTTGACCCGGAGAGTGCCGAGCTCATTCACCGAAACAACGTCCCCTACCTTATTCGGGCTCTCGAAATCGTCAAACTCACCGGGAAACCCAAGAGTGAGCTCAAAAAGCCCTCCCCCTATCGCCTCCTGAAAATCGGCATAACACGGCCGCGCGAAGAGCTCTACCGACGCATTAACGAACGTGTAGACCGGCAGATCGAGGAGGGTGGACTCGTCCGGGAGACGCAGGAGCTTCTCGATGCCGGCTACGGGGTCGACCTGCCCTCGATGCAGTCGCTTGGCTATAAAGAAATTGCCGACCACCTCATCGGGCCGCTCACACTCCTTGAGGCGCGTGAGCTCCTCAAGCAAAATACCCGCCACTTTGCAAAACGGCAGCTCACTTGGTGGCGACGTGCGAGCGAGAGTGACGTTCAGTGGTTTGACCGGTTCGACTAAGCCGTCCTGAGCGCATCCTGCCACGTCGCCCAGAGAGACCTCATCACAGCCTCTGCCATGGGCGGATCCAGCTTAACTTGATGCAAAACAGCGTGCGTTAGCTGAGCGGGCTCCAGCCCCTGGACTCCGCGCAAGTCGGCCTCGGCAAAGTTCATCGTACCGCTCAGACGAACACCCTCAAAACGAGCTCCGCTCAGGTCGGAAAGCGAGAAGGTACAGTTAAAGAAGTTGGTATTTGCAAAGTGCGCTCCACGCAGATCAGCCGAAGCGGCACTGAGATTATTGATCGCACATCCCTCAAAGTGGGCGCCATCGAGCCGTGCTGCAAATAGGTTAACTCCCTCGAACGTCACATAGTGAAACTTCGCTCCTCTAAGATTTGCATTGCACAGATCGAGACGGTTGAATGTTCGTCGCTCAAACGTTGGCGTCCAGTCAGGATTCTCACACCGCAACTCGTTAAATGCCGAAATTCCACAGGCAGTCAGCAACGAAGCCGCGCGACTATTCAATGCCTGTTCCGAAATAGCGCTACGATGCTCGTCAAGTGAAACAACCTCTGATCCACCACGAAGTATCGAGAGGGCCTCTCCATCCAGGTGAGGGTGCTGAGCAACGGGGGTCCTAAGGCCTGTACCTGGGCCAGAATTCACATCTCTTGTAGGTGCCGAGCCGACATCAAGATTGCGAGCTATTCTCATGATTAAGGACAATGATACTACTATGAGTTCCTCTGTCAATTTCGGTGAGAGAACAAGTTAATAAAAGTGTGCTAACGTTCACACACTTATGTCGGTACTGGGGAAAAAATGGTGTGTAAAAAATAAGGAAAGTGAGCTCCCGCTTCTCGAAAGACTACTGAGAAACCGCGGCCTCACTGAGGTGGGCGAGGTAACACGCTTTCTCAATCCCAATCGTGAAAAAGACTTCCACGATCCCTTTTTGATGGACGATATGACCAAGGCCGTCGAGCGCATCACCAAGGCGATCGAGCAGAAGGAGCGCATTATGATTTTTGGTGACTATGACGTTGACGGAATCACGGGAAGTGCAATTCTCTTCAGGGCACTGCGCACGCTGGGAGCTCAGGTTTCATGCCGTCTCCCCCATCGTATTGAAGATGGCTACGGTCTGCGCAACAAGTTCATAGAAGAGTTTAAGGAGTTGGGCGTCGGGCTTATTATAACGGTCGACAATGGGATCTCATGTGCCGACCAGGTTGATTTCGCGCTTTCCCATGGCATCGAGACGATCATCAGCGACCACCACACCGTCCCCGAGCGACTTCCCAATGCGGTGGCGATCCTGCACCCGAAGCTCCCTAAGGCCAGCTACCCCTGCACAGAGCTCACCGGTGCGGGCGTTGCACTTAAGCTGGCTCAGGCACTCTTGTCGGCCCTCGCTCCCGAAAGCGAGCTGATCAACGACCTTTTTGACCTGGCGGCTATGGGAACGATCGCAGATATGGGAGAGCTCCGCGGCGAGAACCGCCTTATTGTTAAAGAAGGACTTCAGCGCATGCAGCATACGCGCTGGCCCGGACTCTCACGGCTCAAAAAATATGCGGGTGTTTCGGGAGTCGTAAACACCGAGGATATCGGCTTCATGATCTGCCCTCGAATCAATGCGGCCGGACGCATCGCCGACCCCATGCACGCTTTCAGACTACTCATTCACGATGGCCAGCAGAGCGATCGCCTGGCCTACAACCTGGATCAGCTCAACCAACAGCGCCAGACACTTATGCAGCAGCTCTTTATTCTTGCCGATGTGCAGGCTGCCACTCAGACGGCGCTCCCCGCCACAGTGATCTGGGATAAAGAGTTCCATGGCGGAATTATCGGACTGATCGCAGCACGACTCTGTGATAAGTACCAGAAACCTGCGATCGTTATGGAGCAGCGAAAGGATATTCTCATCGGCTCATGTCGCTCGGTGGCCGGCGTAAATATCGTTGAGGCACTCGCCGCAGTTAAGCATACGCTGACCGCCTTTGGTGGGCACAGTGCGGCAGCCGGCTTTGAGGTCTCAAAGAAAAATCTGAATGATTTTGTTGCGGCACTCAGCAAGGTTCTCCGAAAAACGGTACGCAAGGCGCCGACCGAGTTTATTTTGGATATAGACTGCGAGCTCTCACACGCCGAGGTTGCCGATAAGACCGTCGAGGCGATCAAAACTCTTCAGCCCTTTGGCGTGGGCAACTCCGCCCCCCTCTTCCTCTGCAGAAATATTACGATTATAGATCCGTCGACAGTGGGAAAAGAAAAAAAACACCTCAAGTTTAAATCAACTATAAATGGACTGGAGGTTGATGTAATCGGCTTTAAGTTCGGAGAGTTCTATAAAGAGCTCAGGCAAGGCATGACGATGGATGTCGTGGGCCAGCTCGAGCACAATATCTGGCGAGGACGAAAAAGGCTTCAACTCAAGCTGACTGATTTCGCACTGAGAAATTAGCCCGGAAAGTTTGGTGGTTTGACGCTGATCTCCGCCTATGAAAAGTGCCTTAGTGACTTGGTTTCTTTGCCTTTTTTTCTTTCTGTTGTTAAGATTTGATTGTATAAAATTCCCCCTATGAAAACCGCACAATTTACCGTGTATATAGAGCAAGATGAGGACGGCATCTTCATCGGTTCCATCCCCGCAATCCCCAGTTGCCATGCAGAAGGGAAGACGCAGGCCGTGATGCTCAAAAATCTTTCTGAGGTCTTGGAATTATGTCTTCGCAATATAGATAAAAAAGAAATCATGAAGACAAAGTTCATCGGGATACAAAACTTAGAGCTGTCTCATGCCTAAATTAATACCGATCAAACCAAAGAAGCTCATCAAAATCTTGCTGTCGCTCGGTTTTGTTGAAAGAGATGCACAAGGATCACATGTGTTTTTCCTGCATAAAGATGGAAGGACAACTGTGGTCCCCATTCATAATCGGGAACTGAGCAGGGGGCTGCTGAGGAAAATTCTAAATGATGTCCAGCTATCTGTTGATGAATACGAAAAATTGAGAAAAAAAAGGCACGTAAACCTCACTCAAATTTTGCACTAAGCAGCCTATCGCGCTATTTTAGCATTGCACACATCGCATACATGCGAGCATTAGCCGAAATACTTACTACCTTTTTGATACAAGTTAATGAAAAAGAATATTTTTTTATTATGCTGTATTACGCTCCTTCTTTCGGCTTGTTCTTTAGAGGGGGCGGATTATTTAGTATACGATGAGCAAATCCCCTCACCAGATAGCGAGAATGTATTTGCTTTATTTCACGACAGAGTTATATGGGGTGGCGATCCGGGATGGTATGTTTTGAAATTCGATCAAGGCACAGATCTGAAAAAATTAAATATTCCGACTAGCTATATAAGTGGGGCATCAGAAGAGGAAAAAGAATGGTTAAATAAAAGCGTGCTATGGAATTGGTCCGAAGCCGGAGATGATACAAGAAACCCCCATATTAAAATAATAGAAAATCGATGGCTTGTTTTTATCCGTGGGGGACTCTATTATGGTTTGTATGATATCAAGGAAAACAGGACTATCGTTGACATTCACAGCCCATGGCACACTTGGATTTACTCCCTGGATGATGATAAGTATGAGGCACTAACTATAGATGAAAGAAAAAAGGATTTTTCTAACTGGAAAAAGCAAAATATGCAAAAAGTTATTGAAAATACAATAAATTCGGATCATCCACTATAAGTTGTTTAGTATATTTACTAGTGGCGTGTACCTGGCAGATTAGTTTCTTTGAGAAACATCAAACCCCCTCACTCTTTCACCATGGTGAAAGAGCACGAACAGTGGTGTTTTTGGGCTTTTCTTGCTACGATCACACCTTACTCTACTGCCACTCTCGCGGGGGTTGACTCAATCATTAAAATGTTCTATAATTAATCAATAGCTCGAACTAAAACCAACCAATGCACCTGACACAAACACAACTAGATGTTATCGCTCTCCTGAAGAAGTCGGAGAACCTCTTAATCCTCCCCTCTTCACCGATCGATGGCGATAGTCTTGGTTCGGCCCTCTCCCTCTACATGCTTCTTAAGAAGATGGGGAAGAAGGTTACCGTCGTTGCCGAAGAAGAGGTGCCCGAGAGCTACGCCTTCCTTCCACAAATTAAGACCGTTTCAAATGAGCTGCACTTCCTGCGCGACTTCATCGTAACGATCGACTGCCGTGCGGCTAACATCTCCCCCGAACACATTCGCCACGAGATTCAGGGCGACAAGGTTAACATTATCGTGAAGCCCGGCAACAGTCCGATCCACAAAGAGCACGTTAGTTTTTCCGAGGGCCCACCTCCTTTTGACTGCATAGTCATGGTAGACGCCGGCTCTCCTGAGCAGTTCGGGAAGATTTATGATGAGTCGACCGAGCTTTTCCACCTGGCTCCCGTTATTAATATCGACCACCACGCAAGCAACACGGGCTTCGGCAAGATCAACCTTGTCGATATCATGGCCCCCTCAACAACGACGATGATCCTCCCTCTTCTTGAAGAGCTCGGCAAGGAGCTTATTGACGAGGATATTGCGACCCTTCTGCTCGCCGGGCTTATTACCGACACGGGCAGCTTCCAGAATGCGAACACAACCCCCGACGCCTTCTCACTCGCCGCTAAGATGATCGGCTACGGCGCACGCCAACAGGAGATCATTCAACACATCTACAAGACCAAGAAGCTGACAACCCTCCGACTCTGGGGACGCACGCTCAGCAAGATTCAGTATGACGAGGCCCACAAGATGGTCTGGTCGAGCCTGAGTAAGTCTGACTTTGATGAGATTGGCGGAACGTCAGATGAGACCGAGGGCGTTATCGACGAGCTGATGAGCAATGCTCCCGGCGCGGAGATCGTCTTCTTACTCAAGGAACGTGCCGACGGTGAGATTGGCGGAAGCATCCGCACCCTTACCCCGACAATCGACGCAAGCAAGCTCGCCGGACTCTTTGGGGGCGGTGGCCACCTTCAGGCGGCCGGCTTCCGTGTAAAAGACAAAAGCTTCGAAGAAGTTGAGTCGATGGTTATTGAGAAGATCCGCGAGTTCCAGGCAAAGCGCCTGCGCCTCATGCCCGAGGCGGGAGCTCAGGAGCCCGCTCAAGAGCCAGTACACGAAGCTGCCCAGGAGCCCGAGCCGGCGCAGCACAAGCCCATGCCAATGCCAATAGGCATGCCCGAACCCGAGGCACATGGGCTTCCCACACCGCCACCTCCTCCAGTTGAGGCCGAAGCGCCAAAACCAGCCCCAATGACAGCCCCGGCTCCCAGCCCTTCACCCGCAACCCCAGCTCCCGAGCATCCCGCTCCCGCAGCTCCGATGATGCCTAAACCAATGGGGGCTCCACAACCACCGATGACTCCCATGGCTCCTATGCCCGCACCGGTCGCGCCGCCTCTTCCTCCGCTCCCTCCGCGAGACCCCTCTCTTCCTCAGCCGCCACCAACTCCTCCTCACGAAGCACCGATGATACCTCTTCACGAGGCTCCAGTGATGCCCCCACTCCATCCCCTGACTCCTCCTCCCGAGCCAAAGACCTTCGTCGGGCCCGATACCAGCGCAGCCGAAGCCGAAAAAGCTCCAGCTCAGCCGGCGCCTCCAACACTACCGGCTCCTCCCTTCCCTCCCATGCCTCCGGCGGCTCCGACAAATCCGCTCCTCTAGAGGTCGTCGACTCTTAAAAAAGTGGGCCGGCAGGCTAAAGAAGTGAGCAGGATGAAATAGGCGAACGCAAAATAGCACCATACAAAGGGAATCCGAGCAAAAGCTCCTGCTCGATAGCGCCTAAACTCCGATCTTCTTCAGCCACTTTCCGGTCAGCGAGTTTTTATTTGCGGAGACTTCTTCGGGCGTTCCCGTGGCCACAATTAAGCCCCCCTTATCCCCGCCCTCCGGACCGAGGTCGATAATATGGTCTACCGACTTTATAACGTCAAGGTTGTGCTCGATTGTGAGCACGGTATTCCCACGCTCAACGAGTTCCTGCAGAACGCTCAAGAGCTTCTTAACGTCGTCGAAGTGGAGGCCGGTTGTGGGCTCATCTAAGACATAAAGTGTTTTCCCGGTAGCACGACGAGAGAGCTCGGTTGCCAGCTTGATACGCTGGGCCTCTCCCCCGGAGAGAGTCGTTGCCGACTGTCCAAGGTGGATATACGAAAGGCCAACCTCATCGAGTGTCTGAAGTTTTTGTTTAATTGAAGGGATGTTCTCAAAAAACTCCAAGCCTTCAGAGACGGTCATCTCTAGGATGTCCGCGATATTCTTACCGCGGTAGGTTATCTCCAACGCCTCGGCGTTGTAGCGTCGGCCCTTACATGCCTCACAGGCTACGTAAACATCGGGGAGGAAGTGCATCTCGATCTTCTTCATACCGTCACCCGAGCACTCCTCACAGCGACCACCTTTAACGTTAAAACTAAAGCGTCCGGCCTTGTAACCGCGCATCTTAGCATCGGGCGTTGAGGCGAAGAGCTCACGAATATCAGTAAAGACACCGGTGTAGGTTGCCGTATTGGAACGGGGCGTCCGCCCGATTGGTGACTGGTCGATATTAATAATCTTATCGAGGTGTTCGATCCCGATTATCTCTTCGTGAGCGCCGGGATGGGCGTGAGACTTGTAGAGCGCCTGGGATATGGCCTTCACCAGAATATCGTTAATGAGCGTCGACTTACCGGACCCTGAGACGCCAGTGATGCCGACGAAGGTTCCAAGGGGAATCTCCGCAGTAACCTTCTGGAGGTTGTGCTCGGTCGCATTGATAATCTTGAGTGAGTTACCGTTCCCCTTGCGACGCACCTTAGGAACGGGGACTTCGAGAGCGCCGGAGAGGTACTGACCGGTTACCGAGTTCTTATTGGCCATGACCTCTTTCGGGGTACCGTACGCCACGACTTTTCCACCATGTTTGCCGGCACCGGGCCCGATGTCGATTATATAGTCCGAGACGAGCATGGTATCGATGTCATGCTCAACGACGATCACGGTGTTGCCGAGGTCGCGGAGGTTAAGCAGAGTCTTAATGAGCTTGTCGTTGTCGTTTTGGTGAAGACCGATTGAGGGCTCATCCAAAACATAAATCACACCTGATAGACGTGAGCCGATCTGCGTTGCCAGACGGATGCGCTGAGCCTCTCCACCCGAGAGTGTGTTGGCGGCGCGATCAAGCGTCAGATAGCGCAGACCAACGTCAGAGAGGAACTGAAGCCGATCTCGGATCTCATTAAGAATCATCCGCGCAATCTCCTCTTCCATTTTGGAGAATTTCAGCTTCTCAAAAAACTCAAAGGCGTGGGCAACGGAGAGCTCGGTAACGTCGATAATCGAGAGCTTGTTGAGCTTCACGGCAAGTGACTCGGGACGGAGACGCTGCCCGGCACATGCGGGGCACCTCAATATACGCATGTAACGGTCGATCTTCTTGCGAACATACTCAGACTCCGTCTCCAGATAGCGTCGCTCAAGGTTTGGGATAACTCCCTCAAAACTGGTGGAGTAGGTTCCCTGGAAGGCCGCCTCATCATCACCGAACGGAACCTCATATTTGGCTTTCGAGTCGCCATAAAGGACGGTCTGGATTGCCTCATCAGAGAGCTCCTGAACGGGTACGTTGAGCGAGAAATGATGGCGCTGAGCGACCTTCTCCAGAATCTTGTTATACCAAGAGAGATGCGAGGTGGTAGCTGACCAGGGCATGATAGCTCCCTCGGCCAGAGTCAGCTTCTTATTAGGCAGAACCAGCTCGGGGTCGATCTCGAGCTTGGTGCCGAGGCCGTGACAGGTCTCACAGGCGCCATGCGGACTGTTGAAGGAGAAGTTGCGCGGGGCTATATCCGGGAGGCTTATATGGCAGTCCGGGCAGGCAAATCGCTCCGAAAAGACAACCGGCTCGGCCTTGGGATCGTCGTGATCCATAACCATCATCAACCCCTCGCCATAACGCATAGCCGTCTCGATCGAGTCGGCCAGACGCGTCCTGTTTGGGTTGGTCGTCTCGACCTCCTCACCTGTCGAAAGCTTCTCGGAAGTCTTTTCGAGGTCTTTTATCTGTATACGATCGACGACGACCTCGATTGAGTGTTTTTTCTTCTCGTCGAGCTCGGGAACCTCCACAATCGAGTAAACCGTGCCGTCGAGCCTGAGACGTACAAATCCGGCCTTCTTGATCTTCTCAATAACCTTCGCATGACTCCCCTTTCGATCGCGTACGAGTGGGGCAAGCAGCATAATGCGCTGCCCCTCGGGCATGGAGGCGATCGACTCGACGATCTGGCTCACCGTCTGGCGCTGAATCGGCTTGCCGCAGAGGTGGCAGTGAGGCTTTCCAACTTTGGCGAAAAGCAGACGGAGGTAGTCGTAGATCTCGGTGACGGTTCCGACTGTTGAGCGAGGATTTCGGGGCGCCGTCTTCTGGTCGATGGAGATTGCGGGCGAGAGCCCCTCGATCGAGTCGACATCGGGCTTCTCCATCAGCTGCAAAAACTGCCGTGCATAGGTCGACAGACTCTCGACATATCGACGCTGCCCTTCGGCATAAATCGTATCAAATGCGAGTGAGGATTTTCCGCTTCCAGAAAGGCCGGTCATTACCGTCATCTTGTCGCGGGGAATCTCTACCGTAATGTTTTTTAGGTTGTGGATGCGGGCACCCTTAACAACGATCGTGTCTCTCATACTTTGGGCACCAAGTGTATCACCTATTTCACGGCGTTTCAACGGTCAAAGCGCGGGCCCCTTAACAGAGGGGAGTCGAGCTCAAAAAATCATTCCCCCTAGTTCTCATCGCCATCAAAGTTCAAGACGCCCGTAAGTGGATTTCCCCAGGCATCCGTCTCGCTTCCTGCAAAATACTCGGTCCTTGTAGCAGCCGCAATCTGAATACTAAGCTGTTCCATTGCACCCTGAATCGGATCAAACTCGGGATCTATAGTGTCCGATGTCTTGTTAGGTGCCGCAGGAAGGACCGACTCGGGGAGGCAGAAGGGGCGCGCACCTGATAACCAGTAGCCGTAGATTGAGAGGGGGTCCGGATTGGCCGACTCGTCCGCCGACTCCACTGAAAAAGTGGGCGCATGGGTTGCCCGATCAAGCGGTTCCCAGCCTTTCTTGAGTTCCGAAGAGGGAAAAGGTCGCGCTCCGGCAGGCCGAATACGTCTGTGGAAAGCGAGTTCCCCATCTCCCTGTGTAAAAAGACGCACCATCTGGCCCCAGTCTCCGGACTCCATTGCCTGCCTCAGCTGGATAGGTGGGGCAACTTGGTTCAGGAAGCTCAGCACTTCTTTTATCACGGGCGCAACTAGATACTCTGCGGATCTTCCGCCAAAAGCCCGCGCATGATTGCGTCCGGTTACGATGGCCTCGGCACAATAATAATCGATAGTAGGAACAACCAGGCCCCTTAGGAAGACCACCACCTCGCGGATTAGCTGGGCGGGTGAGACCCCCTGAGCGAGATATACCTTGAGCTCGTCCTGCCAGTTATCGGGAAGGAGCCTCAACTCATCAAGAGTCGCATAACGATCGGCAATATCCAAAACACACTGCGCCAAGTGATTATCATAGTGATAGAGTAGACAGCTGCCGAGTGGAGTCCGTTGAAGGCCAGGGATATGAGTTCCTACCGCATTATCATACTGCGTCTTGAGCTGATTGAGTATAGCTCTGTCTTCAGGCGAGATAAGCATTAGGACGTCCTGGAACCAGTCCGGAATAGTGGTGCGTGAACCATTTTCATGTGACATAGACTAATATTGTAAGCTAAAATGCAAAATTGTCAACTTCGGCCACTTGAAAACACGTGGACTCGGCGAAAAAACTCCCCCTGCAGTAGGACGAGAGAGCCAATAAAATTGGACCTAGGCCCGGCCGAATAGACGTTTTAGGCGCCTCACAATTCCTCTTTCAATCGGCTCGTGGTTGTGCTGTTCGGCGTAAACAAGGTCGAGGCGCTTATGATTTTCCTTAACTTTAAAGAGATGCGAGACGTAGAGGTAGCCGAAGACCAGGTAGGGAACCATGATAAAGGTCCAGTTCATCTCCAGGAAGACGTTGTAAACGGCGTGCAGACCGACGGCGAGAGTGAATCCCTCCAGCACCTTCTGCTCGTGAAAGAGGCGCTCGGTTCCAAAGTTAATGGCCCGGTGGTACCAGCTCCAAAAGATATGCCGATTCGCCTTGAGCTCCTCTTGCAGTAGAGGCTTGGCAAAGTGGGCGATACCGTAGTAGTAGCCAAAGATCGAGGAAAAGAGGATGTGTGCGAAGGTGGAAAAGACCGAGCGGAAGAGAAAGGGGACCAAAAGTGCCTCATGCCCGACATTGCTCCAAATCGTGTAGAAGTAGAGGATGTTTTCCGTGAATGAGAAGCCCAGAGCGGCAATAATCGAGAACATGATGGAGTCGTCAATGTGGCGAATCTGCTTATCATCAACCGAGTGAACGACAGACTGCTTCATAACCTCCTCAATCACACCCACAAACATAAAGGTAATGATGACGCTGAGGGGAATGAGTGCAAAGCCGGAGATCCCAATGAGGTCGCCCTCGAAGTTTTTCGCATAATTCAGGATGTTGATCTGCGGAAACGACTTCCAGAGGTATTTGTAGAGGAGGATGGGGAAGACGGCGAGACCCCCGAAGACAAAGGTCATAATCAGGTGTGAGCGCGACTCCTTTTGCTTGCGGTAAAAGACATACCCCCAGGTTAGTGCGGGGAAAAGTGCAAGGAAGGTACAGGCTGCGATAATCTGGAGAGTTGCGGTAAGTTGCATTTCATTTCATTATAACATTTTATGGGGTTTTACAAAAGGCCAAAAACTGTTTATGCTAAAGGGCGTATTTTCTTCCCACCACTATGTCAAAACTCGACAAATCATCACACCTCTACCAGCTTCGCCACTCATGCAGTCACGCTCTTGCTCAGGCCGTCCTCCAGATGTTCCCGGAGGCAAAACTGGCGATCGGACCGCCCATTGAAAAGGGCTTCTACTATGACTTCGACCTCCCCCGCCCCCTGATCCCCGAAGACCTGGCGATTCTCGAAAAGAAGATGAAGGAGATAATCCACGAGAAGCAGACGTTTGTACGCCGTGAAGAGTCGATCGGCAAGGCGCTGGAAGTCCTCAAAAAGGCCAACCAGCCGTACAAAGTCGACCTGGTTGAGGGGTGGAAGAAAGACGGCTCAACCTCCGTCAGTTTTTATGAAAATGTCGACCGACACGGCACCGTAAAGTTTGTGGACCTGTGCGAGGGAAATCATGTGGAAAATATGGGCGAGATCAAGGCCGTGAAGCTCCTTCACACTGCCGGTGCCTACTGGCGTGGCGACGAGAAGAACCCCATGCTCCAGCGCATTTACGGAACCTGCTTCGAGACAAAAGAAGAGCTCAACACCTACCTACAGCAGCTCGAAGAGGCGAAAAAGCGCGACCATAAAATTCTGGGGAAGCAGCTCGAGTTGTTTGCCCATAGTGCACTTGTTGGCGGTGGCCTGCCCCTCTTCCTTCCCAAGGGAACTCAGCTCCGTGAAAACCTCATGAACTTCATCACAAAAGAGAAGAAGGCCCGTGGCTACAAGTTCGTCACAATCCCGCATATTGCAAAAGACGAGCTCTACATGCGCAGTGGTCACTTGGGAAAGTACGATGCGATGATGCCCATTATGGAGACCGAGGATGGCGACCGACTTGTTATGAAGGCGATGAACTGCCCTCACCATTTTGAGCTCTACAAGGCTCAGGCTCACAGCTACCGCTCGCTCCCCCTTCGCTACGCCGAAAATACCGTCGTCTACCGCAATGAGAAGAGCGGCGAGATCAACGGCCTCCTTCGCGTACGCGCCCTAACCCAAGACGACACCCACCACTTCGTCCGCTACAACCAGATCGCCAGTGAGATCGACATGATTTTAGGGCTTATGCAGAAGGTTTACGCTCGCTTTGGCTTTACCAAGTACCGGGCACGCGTTTCGACTCGTGACCTGAACAATCCCGACAAGTACTTTGGCACCGACGAGGTCTGGAATATGGCTGAAAAGAACTTGATCGAGGGTGTTCAGCGCTGGGGCGCGGAGTACTTTATCGGTGAGGGAGAGGCGGCTTTTTATGGCCCTAAAATCGACATTATGGTCGAGGATGCTCTCGGACGGGAGTGGCAGCTCACGACCGTTCAGATGGACTTCATTCAGCCTAAAAACTTCGAGCTCACCTACACCAACGAGGAGGGCAAAGATGAGTACGTCGCCGTCCTTCACGTTGCGATTTACGGCTCATTCGAAAGGTTTATGGCTATCATAATCGAGCAGTTCGGCGGGGCCTTCCCCTCGTGGCTTGCTCCGGTTCAGGCAAAGCTCCTCCCCGTCTCGGACGCTTTCTTGGAGTATGCCCACACGATCCGCGAGATCCTTGAGAATAATGACATTCGGATCGAGGTGGACGACGCCAACGACACCCTCGGCAAGAAGATTCGCAATGCCGAGCTCCAAAAAGTCCCTTACATGCTCGTTATTGGGCAGAAGGAGATGGACGAGCAGAAGATTGCCGTGCGTGACTATGCGACGAAGAAGCAGGAGGTCATGTCCGTGATGGAGTTTGTAGAGAAGATCAAGGCGGAGGCCGAAGCCTAGTAAGCCCCTTGACTCGACTGCCCAACGAAGTCTCACAAGGAGGCTTCGTTAAAGCACCCCTGCGCACTAACGGCGGGGGCTTTCGATAAAGAAGCTTGCTCAGCGAGGAGTATGCCCTACTCTAGGGCGGCGCGTCCTGCGGAAATTTCGGCGAGCTCGGCGGTGATTGCGGCCTGGCGGATACCGTTGTAGGTGAGTGTGAGATCCTCCATCAGCTCTTTTGCGTTGTCTGAGGCATTACGCATCGCAAACATACGTGCGGCATGTTCTGAGGCGGTGGCCTCAAGAACGGCCTGATAGACCTGCATCTCCGTAAGGCGAGGCAGGAGCATTGCGAGAACCTCATGGGGTGAGGGCTCGAAGACATACTCCGCACCATTCTCAGGCCCTGCGAGAGGTTTTGCGCCCTTTGGCTGCTCGACAATGTGAGATTCCAGCCCGTCTACCATCTCCTCGAGTGCGGACTGTGAGAGGGGCAGCAGACGACGAAGGAGAGGACTCTGGCTGAGAGCCGACTTAAAATCTGTGTAGATCAGGATGACCTTGTCGTAGGTCGCCTTGGCGTAATCATCAATGACCATGCGGCTGATCGGGTAAGTATCGGCGACGAGAGGGTTGTTGCTGAGCGCGGGGTAGGCGGCGACGACATGCTTTCCCTGACGGTGCAAAAACTCCTGAGCCTTGCGCCCGATGGCGACAAAAGAGACCTCGGGAGTGAGCTTTTTCTTGTCCTCAGTCTTTAGGTAGTCGCGGATCTGACGAAAGAGCTGAGTATTGAGACCTCCACAAAGCCCCTTGTCTGTAGAGATGATGACCGCCAAAACACTCTTCACCGGCCGCTCGGTAAGCAGCGGATGGAGTGAGCTCTCTACGGCCTCACTTCCCTCGGCGGCCTGAGCAAGACGCTTAAGAAGCAGCTGCGCAAGGTGGGCATAGGGACGAAGAGCAAGGGTGCTCTCAACGGCACGACGCATCTTTGAGGCAGCGACGAGCTCCATCGCCTTGGTAATCTGGCGAGTGTTCTTGACCGACTTGATCTTGCGCTTAATGTCGCGAGCTCCTTGAGGCATGGGATAGTAGACTAATTACAGAGTAACGAACTGAGAAGTTACTTCTCGGTCTCTTCGAAGTTGTGTTCGCTGATAAAGGTTTTGATCGAGGTCTTGAGCTTCTCCTCGGCCTCTTCTGTAAGAGTCTTTTCTGCACGGATTGAGGCGAGGACACTCTTCTCGATCGACTCCATATAGTCGATGAAGCCGCGAGCAAAATCACCGATACGAGGAACAGCAATCTTGTCGAGGTAGCCATTAACACCGGCGTAGATCAAGAGAACCTGTCGCTCGACAACATAGGGTGCGTACTGTGGCTGCTTGAGAAGCTCGGTAAGAGCGCGTCCACGATCGAGCTGACGCTTGGTTGCGGCATCCAGATCGGAACCGAACTGAGCAAAAGCGGCAAGCTCACGGAACTGAGCGAGGTCCAGACGAAGACGTCCGGCAACCTTCTTCATAGCTTTGATCTGAGCGGCCGATCCCACACGAGAAACGGAGAGACCGACGTTAACAGCGGGGCGAATACCCTTGTAGAAGAGGTCCGGCTCGAGGTAGATCTGACCATCAGTGATCGAGATAACGTTCGTAGGAATGTAGGCGGAAACATCACCGGCCTGCGTCTCGATGATAGGCAGAGCGGTAAGTGAGCCTCCACCAAAGTCTTTATTCAAGTTACATGCGCGCTCAAGGAGACGTGAGTGGAGGTAGAAGATATCTCCGGGGTAGGCCTCACGACCCGGTGGGCGGCGGAGCAAGAGTGAGATTTCACGGTAGGCCCAGGCGTGCTTACTCAGATCGTCATAGACGACGAGAACATCCTTCCCCTGATCGAGGAAGTACTCACCGATCGCACAGCCCGAGAAGGGGGCGATGTAGTTGAGTGAGGCCGGATCTGAGGCGCTGGCACTGACGACGATGGTGTAGTCCATGGCGCCACGCTTCTCCAGCTCGGCAACCAGCTTGGCAACCTTCGACTTCTTCTGTCCGATTGCGACGTAGACACAGATAACATCCTCGCCTTTCTGGTTGATGATCGTGTCGATGGCAATCGCGGTCTTTCCGACCTGACGATCACCGATGATGAGCTCACGCTGACCTCGTCCGACGGGGATCATCGCATCGATAGCCATGATACCGGTCTGAAGAGGACGGTTAACCGACTGACGGGTAATAACACCCGGAGCGATCTTCTCAACAGGGTAGTACTTATCGTTTTTAATGGGAGCTTTTCCGTCGATGGGGCGTCCCAGCGCGTCGACAACGCGTCCGATAACCTCCTCGCTTACGGGAACAGAGAGGATACGGCCCGTGCCTTTAACGGTATCGCCTTCCTTAACACCCGTGCCATCGCCGAGCAAGACGGCTCCAACGCTATCTTCCTCAAGGTTGAGAACGACACCAAAAATGTCGTTTCCGAAGTCGAGCATCTCTGCAGACTTCACCTCACCCAGGCCGGCTATTCGAGCAATACCATCACCAACCTCGACGACAGTTCCAACTTTTTCAACGGTCACTTCGGCGTGGAACTTTTCGATTTCGGACTTAATCAGATGCAGAATATTATCGTTCGTCTTGGTAGTCATGAGTATGAAGGAATAAGTTAATAGTTAGAGTCAGGAGTAAGGGGATCAGTTCCCCGCGAGTTTATCTTTGAGAGTGTTCAAGCGGCCACGAAGGCTGGCGTCTATCATCGTATCACCCAGCATAAGGCGGTAGCCACCGATCAGCTCATCCGAAGGACGAGACTTGATGTGGACCTCACCTTCAAGGTGCCGGCCGAGAGCCTTCTCCAGCTCTTCGAGAGAGTTCTCGAAGCTGGTCGCGTACTCGGCCTCGAGGCGAATGCCTCCTTGCTTGCGGATCCACTCCTCCTCAAAAAGATCAATAATCTTGGGGAGAAGTTTCATCTGCTTCCGGCGTCGGAGGATCAGCAGAAAGTTATGAATGTACTTTCTGTCATGCTCCGACCCCATGAGTTCGACGAGCGCTTGAGCGTATTTTTGAGGAGATATCTTCATACGTTACTTCACTGACTTCATTTCACTTGAAAGGGCCTCGGCGAGGCGCTTCTGATCTTCTTGGGTAAATTCGCGCTTTAGAATCTTCTCGGTGGCCATGAGAACGAGCTCCGAGAGCTCACCACGAGCCTCTCCGAGCATGGCCTCTTTCTCTTCGCGGAGCTGGACCTTCGTCTTCTGCATCATATCTTCGGACTGGGCTCGAGCAGAATCGACGATCTCTTTCTTGAGAGACTCGGCCTCGCTGCGCGCTGTGTCGAGGAGCTCACCAACTTTCCTGTGAGCCTCGGCGATCTGTTCACGCTCAGTCTGCTCGGCCTCCTTCAGCCGCTTCTCGCTCTCCTGTGCGTCATGTATACCCTTCTCGATGGTCTTGGTTCGAGTCTCAAGCATCTTGAGAACGGGGCGGTAGACAAACTTACCGAGGATGAAAAGCAGAATGGCGAAGTTGATTACCTGGGCGATAAGAAGCTTCCAATCGACGCCAAGTTTATAAAGAAGTTCCATGAATCAATTATGTGAGAAATAGTCTTAGGCTTAAACGAACTTGATGATCAGAGCAACGACGAGTGCGTAAACGGCAATAGCCTCAGCAAATGCGATAGCAAGGATCATAGCTGACTGGATCTTGGATGCTGCCTCGGGATTTCGTCCGATGGCTTCCATAGCCTTAGATGCGAGCATACCGATGGCGATAGCGGGTCCGATAGCGCCGATAGCGATGGTGAGGGCAACGAATAGATTTTTATCCATGATAGTAATGAAAATTAATAATTAATGGATTGATAAAGTGATTTCGAGCTGGGGAGAGTTTAAGGACGGTAAGGGAAAAAATCAAGGGTAGATAGCAGCTCCAAACTTAGTGGGCCGCATGGCTAGTAGCCGCCATTTTCATGAAGACCAAGGTCAGAAGTGCAAATACGAGTGCCTGAACAAAGCCTACGAACAGCTCGAGTCCGTAGAAGGGAATAGGTGCGATAAATGGAGCGAGGAAGCCCATGACAACGAGCAGAACCTCACCGGCGAAGATGTTTCCAAAGAGACGGAAGGAGAAGGAGATGATCTTTGCGAACTCAGAGACGAGCTCCAGGAGGCCGACGAAACTTCCCACAAAATCCTTAAACGGATTGACGAAGAACTTGTGTGCATAGCTGGCAAAGCCCAGCGAGGTTATTCCGTAAAACTGAGTGAGGATCACGGAGATGATCGCGAGTGCGAGAGTCATGTTGATGTCGGCGAAGCCCGTTCTGAAGAAGTGAACGAGGGCGATGCTTTCGTGGCCCGCCTCTCCGTGAGGAAGGTAGATCCCTATTGAGCCGACGCCGGGCAGAATCCCCATCCAGTTTGAGGTTATGATAAAGAGAAAGATCGTCGCACAGACGGCGAAGAACTTCTTGGCCTGTTTTGCATCGTGCACGATCTCTAAGAAAAAGTTATAGAGACCGCCGACCAGTACCTCAACGAGGTTCTGGAAGCCGCGAGGAACGAGGTTCTCACTTTTTCGACGATAGATAAGCGCCGCGACGATCAGGACGAGCATCGCCAGCCAGGCCATAACCATGCTGTTGCGGATAGGGAAACCTGCAATTTCGACGATCGTTTCGGATGAAAGTGTAGGAGGAGTGAAGGCCATAATACTAAGCTGAAGTAAGTTGGTTGATTATTTTGGTGAGCCCATCTCTTTTACCTTGCGGTAGACGCCGAGGCCGGAGATGACGAGCGAGAGGGCGATGCCCAGAAGGAGGAAGAGCGGCGAGGTACCAAGCTTCTTATCGAGGAGTGCCCCACCAAAGCCCAGAATCACGATCGGGAGGGCGATGAGGTAGCCGAGCTCCCAGGCGAGGCTGAGCAGTGCGACGAGCGAGTAGGCCTGCCCTCGAGGCGGACGGTCATGGTGAGGATTAGGCGTCATGAGGAAGCGATTGTGGGCTAACCCCTCGTTTACGACGACGGTAGCGTTCAATAACTTTCATACGAGCCATCTCGCGTTCGAGCATGGCTGCCGCCTCGGCATAACCTTCGACATCGCCTCGACGCTTCTCCATTAGGAGGCGCGCCTCTTCTCGGGCCTTTTCGATCCGCTCCTCTTCGAGCTCATCAGCGCGCTCGGCCGTATCGGCCAAGATGACGACGTTAGCTCCGTCGATCTCGATCACACCCGTTGAGACGGCGAGAAGCTCCTCCCCCGACTCCTTCTTAACGTGCAGCGTACCTGCGCGGAGAAGGGCTATCATGGGGATGTGCTGAGGAAGAACGGTTATCTCACCCTGCACCGTTGGAACGGTGACAGAGAGGATCTCCTCATCGATGAGGATCCGCTCGGGGGTAACAATTTGAAAGTGAAGATTTTTCATTAAGTTGAGGAAAAATACGGCGAACTAGGCTTCGACGACCACCTCGTCGATACCACCCTTCATGTAGAAGGCCTGCTCGGGCTTGTCGTCATGCTTGCCATCGAGAATCTCTTTGAACCCGCGGACGGTATCGGCACGAGAGACATACTTACCGGGCTGGCCGGTGAAGGTCTCGGCGACGAAGAAGGGCTGCGAGAGGAACTTCTGAATCTTTCGAGCACGCATAACTGCGAGCTTATCCTCCTCACTGAGCTCATCCATACCGAGAATTGCAATGATATCCTGAAGATCTTTATAGCGCTGAAGAACCTGCTGAACGCCTCGGGCAACCTGGTAGTGCTCCTCACCGACGATAGCCGGCTCGAGAATGGTCGAAGTTGAGTCCAGAGGGTCGACGGCCGGATAGATACCAAGCTCGGCGAGTGAACGGGCCAGCACAACGGTTGAGTCCAAATGGCTAAAAGTTGTTGCGGGAGCGGGATCGGTAATATCATCGGCGGGGACGTAGACGGCCTGAACCGAGGTGATCGAGCCTTCCTTTGTTGAGGTGATGCGTTCCTGGAGGGCTCCCATCTCGGTGGCCAGCGTTGGCTGGTAACCCACGGCAGATGGAATACGTCCGAGTAGAGCGGATACCTCCGAACCGGCCTGAGTAAAGCGGAAGATGTTGTCTACGAAGAAGAGCACGTCTTGCTTCTCTTCATCTCGGAAGTACTCGGCGATCGAGACTCCGGTAAGACCAACACGCTGACGAACGCCCGGTGGCTCGTTCATCTGACCAAAGACCATACAGGTCTTGTCCAAAACGCCCGAGTCTTTCATCTCGTGGTAGAGGTCGTTTCCTTCACGTGTTCGCTCACCCACACCGGCAAAGACGGAGAAACCTCCATGTTCAGCGGCGATATTACGAATGAGCTCCATGATGATAACGGTTTTTCCGACTCCGGCTCCACCGAACAGACCGACCTTTCCACCCTTCACGAAGGGACAGATAAGATCGATAACTTTGATACCCGTCTCAAAAACCTCGGTGACGGTCGACTGATCGTCGAAGGAAGGAGAAGGGCGGTGAATAGGATATTTTTTTGCAGTTGTCACAGTTTTAGAAAGACCATCAACGGGCTCTCCGAGTGCATTGAAGATGCGTCCGAGAACCTCGCGGCCAACGGGAACGCTAATCGGCGCACCGGTGTCGGTGACGTTGAGGTTGCGCTGCAAGCCCTCAGTGGGACCCATCGCAATTGCACGCACCGTGTTTCCACCAAGGTGCTGCTGTACCTCGAGTGTGAGGATCTCCCCCTCACCGCGATCGATGTGGAGTGCGTTATAAATTGCCGGTATACCGCCCTCGAATCGACAGTCTACAACCGGCCCGATGATCTGTGTGACAGTTCCTTTCATAAGACCTTTTTTAGAGTAAGAAAGACAAAATTAACGATTTTGAATCGCGGACATTTTACCGATGCGTCACAGAAAGTAAAGGGTAGATAGTCGACTACCGTGAAGAAAAACTACCCCACCTCAAAAAACGAGGCACCACAAGCATCTCGACGGTATCTGGGCCGTCCTGCCGCGCAAGTTAGGCCCGCTCCTTTAGTTAGAAACGCCTATGGTGAAGCCACTCACTAACCTCCTCCTCCCCTGCTCTGGCGCTGAATAAGGGCTTCACGCGCTCTCTTGCGGAGATCACGTAACTCGTCCGGACTTGGACGCTTACTGCCCTTAATACCACGCAAACCTTCGGATGAGTCAGGATTATTGGCCTGAAGACGCTGTATTACCTCGAGCGCCTTCTTACCTTTGTCTTCGCTGATCATTTGAGTGATGAGCTCGGGGAGCTCTTGAACTCGTCGCTCGTAATCTTTTTGTCGGGCCGCCTCCTTCGGATCCAAAATTGAGCCGGTTTTTTCCGTATACAGAAAGGCAAACTCCTCACCGTAACCGTAGGCCTCCGCGAGCTCCATAACGAGGTTTCGCAGCTGAGCCTGGTGAACCTTGAGCTTAACCGAAGAGTCGGTAACCGCCGAGCGCTCAAAATGGTGGGCATCGAGACGGGCATACTCACCTTTTCCTTTGTTGTAACGGTTGTCCATAATCAGGTCGTATCGAATAAAGGAGTTTATAGCACCATGCAGAGCGCTGATGCGCTGAGCCCGCTTCTCGTCGTTATGCTCCTCGGAAAGGGCGTTGGCGATACTATTGATGTACTGGTTGAAACCGGGGTAGGCGTTTGCGTATCCCTCAGTTGTGAAGAACTTCTTACTACCGGTTGTGGAGGTTGTAAGCTGCTCGACCTCCTGCATATCACCGGGTGGAATGTAGAGATGGGCGTCGTCATGATCGATATTTTCAGCATTGCGGAGCCCCTTACTAATACGCGTACGTACCGAATTGGAGAGGAGCATAACCTCCCAAACGAAGCGGCTGAACTGATTTCCCGGAGCACCTTTTTTGAAGTCGTCGGGGAAGTACTTCTCCTTCATCTCCATGTAATCGGAGAGGTTGAACTTGCGGTCGCGCTTGAGGAACGGATCGTAGATCATCTCCTGAGTGAAGAAGTCCAGAAGCGGGAAGTTGTTGAGGTATTTGGAGTTCAGTTCTCCAAGACGGTCGATATGTAAGAGGGTCTCGCCGTCGTGATGCCCCTTGTTCTCACCGTGTCGAGTTGTAACACCGGCCAAGAGGTAGAACATTTTAGCCTCGGCTCCCATCTTACCGAACTTGATAGCTCCATCCAGAATGGCCTCGTACTCCTGAGGATTGACGTACTCTCCATCGCGGAACGACTTGAGCATGCGCTCCAACTCACCCTTCGGACCACCAATACCTTTCGGATCGTTCTCAAGCTGCTTAAACTTGTACTCGAAGTTATTCTTGTGGCTGTTGTACTTACTGATATTGTCCATGTACCACTCGGCGGCTCCACCCTCACCCCAGAGGGCGTCAATGGCGGGGCGCACAAGATCTTCACCACTCTCTCCGGGCGGCATGTGCTCGGGATCGGGAATGTACAGCTTCGTGCCTTTCGTCGTGTAGCGCGCCGTCAGGCGGTTGAGAGCCCGCCACAAGGCAGGCTGATCCCAGCGCATCTCACCCTTGGAGACGAGAACGATAATACAGGACTTGGCTACGTCTTTATCGTTCGTGTCGTAGAGAGTCCTCTGCAGCTGAGGAATACCCCAGCTCTCCATAGCCTCTTTATATTTGTTAACCTCACCATGCTCGGCCTCCTCAGCCACACGATTGAACTCAGTTCCAAGAACCCCGGGAAGACCGGCTCCGACAGATGAGTAACGGGCCTTCGTTCGACGCTCATGGCGACGTTTCACGAAATCACGAACCTCGACGACCATGTTCCAGATATCGCGGAGCGAGAGAAGGTGCGTCTGCCACCAGATTTCGCGGATCCTCTTAAGGGGCGTCACCGCCTCAACCTCACGCTTATGTTTGTAAATGTCTTCAAAACGGTCGTGTGCGATCTCCTTTTTGATATCGAGGCGAAGCATGTCTTCCATCTTCTTCTCTTGCGTTTCCTTTTCTCTCTCCACCTCAAGCTTGAGCTCTTGGGGACTCTGATAGTCGGGGGGGACGCGCTCAACGTGGTTATTCTTCACCCAGTAAAAAAACTCGGGAAAGTTATAAAAGCTTCCATCGTTGAGTTTAACTCCGTCCGAGGTGATATCGGTGATTACCAAGATCATCTTGCTGTCGTCGGGATACCAGAGACGCTCACCTTTTTCTAGGGTAATGGGGGGATTTTCATCATCACCAATTCCATAGTGATGATTTTCCATCGAGTTCCACTTTTCAAGTCGCTCGCGGAGCGTCTCCTGGCTGAGAGTCTCGCTGACATCATAGCGATGCCACCACTTAACGAACTCGCCGAACCTGAGGTTACTACGCAGTTCAAAAGTATCCGCATCCTCAAAACCGGGAGCGTACTGTATCTCCGTATTAAAGAAGATCGAGTCCTGGCCGATTTCGGTGACGGTCACATACTGAGGACGAGAGGCGATCTTCCCGTCCTTATCACGTGATCGCTGCATATACATAAGACTCATACCGGGCTTGATACTCATCCCATAATCAGAGAGACCGGTGGCCTTGTTGATCTCTGCCGCTGAGTTAATTTCTTCAGTCGCGTCTACCGCATCAACCCACTTCTTGAACCGTCCCAGGGTATAAGGGCGGAGGGCGTGACCGTTCTGAAGGGTAATGACGGGAACTCCCAGGCGGTAGTCGATCGTGTTACCGCTGGCGTCGAAGATGGGAATCTCCTCCACTTCAACCTTCGTGATCTTGACGGTAGTCTTTTTGGGAATGGGGA
>PFRX01000022.1 GCA_002788775.1 Candidatus Peregrinibacteria bacterium CG_4_9_14_0_2_um_filter_53_11
AGACTGTGCAGCAGATGGAACGGTGACTCTCGCCGCGGGTGACGACAAGACCTGTACGATTACCAACAGCGATACGCCGGCACGAATTACTATTATCAAACAAGTTATTAATGATAATGGAGGAACAGCGCGCGTCCGCGACTTCACCCTCACACTCAACGCCCGAGAGGTAACGAGTGGCGAAGCGAACACGGTCGCTCCGGGAAACTACATAGCCCATGAGCTACTTACGCCCGCACAGCAACAGGCCTACACCGCCTCGAGCTGGACCGGAGACTGTCAGCCCGACGGTCGTGTAACGCTGGCTGCCGGCGACGACAAAACCTGTATCATCACGAACAACGACCGTCCTTCAGTTGAGACCCGTCTTACTCTAATAAAACAGGTTATCAACGACAATGGCGGAATCCTCGGCCCCCAGAACTTCCCCCTTTTCGTCAACGACCAGCTCGTTGTAACGGGTGTAACCACGATTTTTGCTCCGGGTAACTACACCGTCCGCGAGACCAGCCAAGCCGGCTACGTAGCCTCAGGATGGAGCGGAGACTGTAGCGCAGACGGACAGGTAACGCTCAGTGCGGGGGAGAACAAAACCTGTTTGATTATCAACGACGACCTTCCCTTCACTCCCCCACCACCTCCACCGCCTCCACCACTCGACATCTGTCCTAATATTCCCGGCAACCAGCTTTACGTACCGGTCGGCTTGATCCGCGATATCAACGGAAACTGTGTTCCTCCGGTCATCGACTTCTGCCCCAACATTCCGGGCCTCCAGCCGGCCATTCCTCCGGGACTCGTCCTTGATGCACGGGGAAACTGTGTCCAACTACTCCGCCCCCAGGGAACACTCGAGAAGCGCGGCTTCTCACTCCCCGCTCGTGGAAATGTCATTCAGCTGGGCCAGCAGGCTCAGTATGAGCTGAACTTCCAGGCGCTCTCACCGCTCCCTCATGTAACAATCTGGGATACGATGCGCCCAACTCTTGTAGGTGATAAAGGCGGCGAACTCACACTCGACCTCAACGCTTTTGACGGAAGACCCTTCGCCGTGCAGCGGGTCACGCCAACAGGCAGTCAGCCACTCTTCCGCTGTGATGAGCAGCCCGACGCCCGCGTCCGCACCTGCTACCGCGGCAGCCCCTTCACCAATAACGGGCTAACCGTCTTCAACCTCGACACACTCGAACGCGTCGTCATCCTCTACCGAGCAACACTCACCCGCTCAGCAATTACGGCAGAGTTTTGTAAGAACCTGCCCCGCGAGTTCTGTGGTGAGAAGTTCAAGAATGAAGCTCGCGACAGTCTGGGGAATGTAGCGGGCCAGTTCCTCTACACACCCTGCCCCTTCTTGCTGACGCGTGGAATCGGCGACGTCATTCTTGAGCGCGACCTCAGTGTCGGTTCAGATATCCTCTCATGTTCGGGACTCCCCAACATCGAAGGTCCGGTCATCCGCCCTGAGATTCCAACACCACCGATGGAGACGCCACGAACCGGTCCCGACGACATTATAAATGTTCCTCGACACACCGTCTGTAAGCAGAGCAACCAGAACACTAGCTCAATTCCGGAGGCCTTCCGCAATCCGTTCCAGAGTCTCAGTAGCGGAATCTGTGAGCTCTCTCTCAACCTCTCCGACGATCTGACACGACCCGCCATTGAAAAGGCGATCCTCGCAAACGTCACACGTTTCACTCGCTTTAACGACAACCTCGGCGTGGGTACGGCACGCACTCTGACAAACCTTACCGAACAGCCCGATGCACCTCTTACCAACCCCAACGCCGCCGTCTACAAGCTCAAGGGAGCAAACCTGACGATCGATCCATTCGTCCAGCCTGTGGGAAGTGGCTCACGCACCTACATTATTGAGGATGGAGATCTCATCATTAACGGCAACGTCCGCTTTGATGAGAACGTGACGATCAACTCGTTCAAAGACACACCTTCGATCGCCTTCATCGTGATCAACGGTTCGATTCGCATCGCCCCAACGGTTACCGAACTTGATGGTGTCTACGTCGCCCTGAAGGGTGAGAGTGAAAACAGCGGTAAGATTTTTGGCTCAGCTCCTTCAGAGCGCTCACTAGTCGTCGACGGCTCAATCGTCGGTGATCTGGAGCCACTCTTTGAGAGCCGCAGCTACATCGGCGATGCACGCCGCAACCAAGGTACCATCGTGATTAACTATGGTGGCTGGCTCTTCTACAACCTCCCACCGGTTCTCCGCGATATTATTACCATTCAAGAAGAACAGGTCGCGCGCTAGTCCAAGCGTTGTGCCCCAAAAGAAAGCTACGGTACAATGAGCGGGAACCTCCCTCTCATCCCCTGTTTCATGGCCGCTTTCCTCTTTTTCGGCAGTGACGTCTACAGCCAGACACAGAAGCTGCATTTCTGGAAGACTGAGTTTGAAAAAAAACACGGCGAGCTGAACATCTCAATCCTCGATGGCGCACAAGTGCCGCCCGGCGAGATAATCAGTGCCGTGAACTCGGTCCCCTTTTTGGGTGAGAAGCGCTTGGTGATTGTGAAAAACTTCCTCTCACAGGGCGACGCCGAAAACCATAAGCCCCTCACCGAACTGCTCAAGGACATTCCCGACTTCACCGTCCTTATTTTTAGTGAGTTCGGAGCTGTCGATCGCCGCCTCTCTCTCTACAAAAAACTTAAAAAAGAGGCGACGATTGAAGAGTTTGCCGCTCTTGAAGGAACAAAACTGACCAACTGGATTGCCGGCTACGTTACCAAACATGGCGGAAGCATCAGACATGACGCCTCACTGCTCCTGGCTCAGCAGACCGAGGGCAACCTCTACCGCTTGGAGAATGAGCTCCGCAAGCTGGTGGGCTACACCAATGGGGAGCGAGAGATCGGACTCAGAGAGGTAGAGCTTTTAGTGAAGACGAGCTTCTCAACCTCAATCTTCAAACTCACAGACAGCATTGGGCAGAAAAATCAGCGCCTGGCACTCAAAACCCTCCACGAGCTGATCGACAGTGGTGACGAGCTCCACGGCATCCTCTACATGATCATGCGTCAGTTCAGAATAATTACGGGAGTTAAAGACTTGGTCGATCGAGGGCTGCGCCAAGATGAGATAACGAGCGAGCTCAAGGAGCATCCGTACGTGGTGAAAAACACGATGGGACAGGCACGCAAATTCTCAATGACTCAGCTAAAACGAGCCTACAAACTCCTGCGGGAGATAGATACGCGCCTCAAGACCGGGGGGATCAGGATTGTGACGGGAGACAACCGCGAGTTCGTCCTCGCCCTGGACACGCTCATAGTAAGACTCTGCGAGGCTTAACGCCTAGTTTCACCTTGGTATAAACGACGGATAAGCTCCTTTTGCCCATCATTTTTTGACAAAAAAATACGATGTGTTATCATGCATAACCAGCCCCTTCCTCATCCTAAAAACCATGAAGCTCACCGACCACCCGCTCGCAGAACAACTGAGACAGATACAGACCGACCTTCTGCCCCTTGCCCCGGACTACTCAAGAGAAGTGGTCGCCCGTGCTCAGGGCGTTGATAGGATTGGAGCAGTAGCCAGGACTCTAGTCGCTCGAATAAAAGATGGCTTTGGCATGAACAGACACGGAACAATTTCACGCATAACTGCCGGAGCCCAGGAGGTTGCTAACACAGCAACCGGGATCGAAGGGCTTACACCAAAAGTACGCCTCACACTCTATGGCGAGACCGAGAAGACCATAGCAGCGGTCAAAGCTGCAGCTGCAGAAAGCGGAACATCCGTAAGAGGGATCCTCGAAGATGCTAACGCTCAACTAAGTGCAAAACTACATACTATGCGCCATCTGGGCAGCCTTGCCGACTTTCCGGAAGATGCTGAAGCTGCAAGACGCTCAGAGCTGGGAGAGGTTCTCAACATGAGCAGGATTCCACATTTAGTGGGAGTTTTTACTCCGGGAGCCAGTACTCAGCACCAGCTCCGCCCTGTAGGTTTTTTGACAGACCTCGCCATCGCCGATGAGCATGTCCCCAGCAGACCAGACTATGAAGAGCTCCGCCGCTCGGCAGTAGTAGGAATAAGGGAGTTGTGTGACAAACTGATGGACTCAGGCGAAACCGGGCTGAACGGCCGCACACCTCTCAAACTCAGCTTTAACAGCCACGAACAACTCGATACCGTCGGCGGACACGCTGAAGTTTTGGCCCTGCCGCTTGCAGACATTAGCATTAAGTATCGCTGTGGAAAGGCTAATAAGGAGCAAAGTGTCACCTATCAAGTTGATTCGACGCAGAACGGAGTAGTAATAATGAAACGCGTTGTCGCTCCCGCCACGGTCTTCGATAACGAGCTCTGCCTCGGCTATGCACGACTTAGAGCGCAGCAGCGTGAAGATCGCCGCACACTTATGCCGGCGGGAGATCTAATGGCAAATGCCGGCTAAGGGGCTTGTTCTGAGATCGGGCCAGAGGTATCATTTTGTTGTAGTTTCCTACAACAACTTACTATGGACCTTCTCCCCGTTATAAAAAATATCGGCCTGAGCGACAAAGAGTCACGCGTCTATCTTGCCTGCCTTGAGCTGGGGAGTTCGGCCGTCAGCGAGATCGCCAGGCGCGCACGCATTAACCGGGTGACCTGTTACAGCATCCTGGAAAAACTTATGCAGAAGGGGTTGATAAGCTCCATACGGCAGGAAAATAAGATTCTTTTTGATGCGACCGACCCAAGGCTCGTCTCAAATGATATGACTCAGCGGGCAAAAGAGTTCAGAGCGGCTCTCCCAGAGTTTCGTCGTCTCCGCGGCGATGTCATCCACCCGAATGTGCGCTACTTTGAAGGGCTCGAGGGCGTTAAGGCAATCTATGAAGACACGCTCACCAGCTCGAGCGAGATACTGAACTACTCGAACTCACGCGAAATTCGTCAGCACTGGCCTGAGTACGATAGCGAGTATGTAAGTCAGCGCGTCAAACATAAGATCTTCCTACGGGGCATCTCTCCTATGGATGAGCACGGACTGAGCGTCCACTCTCGGGACGGGATAAGCTTCCGTGAGATCCGCCTGGTCCCCTCGGAAGAGTTTACCTTCACCAACGAGATCAACATCTACGACGATAAAGTGGCGATCATCTCTTTTCAAGACGTACCACCCATTGGGATGATCATCCAGTCGGCGGCAATTGCCGCAACACAGCGTGATATTTTTACGATGGCATGGCGATTTGCGAGCGCATTTGATGCCACTGCGTCAGCGTCTGGTAGTAAGCGCCGGCCTGCAAGAGACGCGACTCGCCAAACTGGGGCCCGATAAGCTGGAAGCCGACGGGGAGATTTTTTTCGGAAGAGAAGCCACACGGAAGAGCCAAGCTCGGCAGCCCGGCACAGTTAATTGCGACGGTGAAGACGTCTTCAAGGTACATCTGGACCGGATCGCTGGTATGCTCGCCCAGCTTGAAAGCCGGCGTCGGCGTCGTGGGAGCAAGAAGTATGTCGACCTCTTCGAAGGCACGCTGAAAGTCCTGAATAATGAGAGTTCTAACCTGCTGAGCTTTCTTGTAATAAGCGTCATAATAGCCGGACGAGAGGGCGTAGGTTCCCATCATGATACGGCGCTTCATCTCGGGGCCGAAGCCCTCACCGCGGGCCTGGCGGTAGTACTCCTCAAGTTCGAGCTCAGCGCCCTTAGCAACAGCCTCCGGCCCGGGGCCATACCGGATACCATCGTACCGAGCCATATTCGCACTGACCTCGGAAGGACAGATAATATAATAAACCGCGAGCGCCGAAGGCGTGAGCGGGAGGCTCACCTCCTTAAGAATCGCACCTTCTTTTTCAAGAACTGCAGCCGCATCTCTCACGAGCTGAGCGACCTCTGGATTCAGAGCCTCACTAAAATACTCTTTGGGAAGACCGATCTTAAGCCCATTAAGACAGGGCTGGCCGAGGGAGTTCAGATAGTCGGGAATATCCAGCTGTGGAGTCGTCGTATCGTGAGGGTCGTGGCCGGCGATGGCCTTCAGAACAATCGCAGCATCGCGAGCATCTTTTGTAAGGGGCCCAATAGAGTCGAGTGAGGAGGCCATGGAGATCACTCCAAAACGCGAGACGCGGCCATAGGTGACTTTGAGGCCGGTTATGCCACAGTAGGCGGCGGGCTGACGGATCGAGCCACCCGTGTCCGTTCCAAGAGCGTAGATACACTCATCGGCGGCAACGGCGGCGGCAGAGCCTCCGGAAGAGCCTCCCGGCGTTCGCTCAAGATCCCAAGGATTATGAGAAGGACCGAAGCAGGAGCTCTCGGTCGAACTCCCACAGGTAAACTCATCGGTATTCGTCTTCCCCACAAGAACCATGCCGGCATCTTTAAGTTTCCCCACTACCGTCGCATCGTAAGGCGGGACAAAGTCTCTGAGAATATTCGAGCAGGCGGTTGTGGGCAGACCTTTAGTACAGAAGACGTCCTTCAGACCACAGGGGATACCATCAAGTTGGGAGAGCGGACTTCCCTTCTCAAAACGCTCATCGGCACGAGCAGCAGAAGCGAGCGCGCCCTCCTCATCGACATGAACATAGGCCCTCACCGCACCATCGCGCTTGGCGATCTGGTCAAGCACCGACTTCGTGAGCTCAACCGAGGAAAAAGTTTTAGAGCGGAGGCCTTCGGCTGCCTCGTGAATTGTCAGGCGGGCAAGATCCATAGCAGAAGTTAAAAAACGTTGGGAACGATAATCTGCCCACTCTGCTCATCAAAACGCTGAGAGCAGTTAAGCAGCTCAGCAGGTTCAGCGAGAGGTTTTTTGAGCTCGGCGTCCTCGCGGAGAATAGTGGAGAGGCCGGTAACTTGAGCTGTAGCAGCAACACCCTGGGTATCAACAGACTCAAGCTGCTCTACATAACCAACAATTCCCGAGAGCTCATGAGCATAACGTTCCAGCTCCTCATCGGTGAGCCCAAGACGAGCGAGATTGGCCACATGTGCAACCTGTTCTTTAGTAAGTTTCACGCTCGAGAGTGTAGCACAAACTGGGCATTGTGCTCCACTCTGGTTCAGTTTATGCTTATAACCAAGTATGGAACTCTACGACCAGATACGAAAAATCGCCTTTGTCTTCTTTGTGGTTCTCGGCTTGGGACACTTTCTGGCAGGCCTCTTTTTTGTTAACGGTTACAGCCCCGAGCTCAGCCTCACGACAAATCGAGTTCTGTTTATTCCATTCGTCATATCTGCCTACACCTTCGGCTTTGCTCACCTAAAATATCGCCTGATCGAGTACGGAGCAAATCCCCACTGGCTCACACCGGCTGCAATCAGTTTGGGCACGGTTATCTTCCTCACACTGCTGATCGTTGAGATCTTTATACCCGATGGGGCACATCCCCTCCTTTCCACGATGACATCCCTATGAAGAAAAAACGAGTAATGGCTTTTGGGACCTTTGACCACTTTCACGCGGGCCACGAGTTCTACCTCAAGGAGGCGCGGAAGCTGGGAGACGAGCTTGTTGTGATCATCGCACGAGATCAGACGGTCCAGAAGATCAAGGGACGACTTCCCGACACTAATGGAAAAGAGAGGCTCAAGGCCGTCTCAAAAAGTGGACTGGCCGAGAAGGTCGTTCTGGGCGAGGAGGGCGACAAGTACAAGGTGCTAAAAAAGTATAAGCCCGCGGTCATCGCCCTCGGCTACGACCAGTTTGCCTTCACCTTCCGGCTCAACAAGTTCCTTATAGATAACGATCTGGATAGCCACATCGTCCGCATTGACTCCTACCAACCGGATGTTTACAAAAGTTCGCTCATCCGCGAACGCAAAAACACGCCCAAGCCATGAGCACAAACTCGCCTTTCACAACTCTACGCCGCAGCTTTGACGGACTGGGCCGCAACTGGACGACAACGATTCCCGCCCTCATCGTGCTCGCCCTCGTCCTGACTCTCTTCCACACCCTACTGCTGGTGCACCAACGCGCCGAGGAGACGATCCACTCGCTTGAAGACAAGCTGAGCGTAACGGTTTATATCAAGGAAGGTGCAGACAGTTTTGAGGTAAGTCAGCTTATCAGCAAGCTCAAGGATCACACTGACCTTATAAGTGAGATCGAGTACACTTCGGAACAAGATGCCTGGGAGCTGCTCAATCAGACCTTCTCACTCGACACGGCATTTTTGGAAAAGTACAGTGTCTCGCTGCCCCCACACATCTCGATCATTCCAACGGGCGCGGATGCACTGCCTCGGATTCAAGAGCTCGTCATACAAGAAGGCCAGGGGCTGACCGTAGATGAGGGGCAGGTGGGAGATCAACAGAAAAGGCTTACCGATGAGCTGGTGAGCTTCATCGATGGCCTCAGGGCAAGCACAGTAAAGACCCTCCTCTTTTTCATGATCCTCTTTGGTAGTGCAGGAGTCCTCCTTATTAGTACGATCATCCATCTGAGCCTACAGGCACGGAGCAAAGAGATTATGATAATGAAGCTCGTCGGCGCTCAACGAAGCAAAATTACCACACCCTACCTCATCGAAGGAGTTCTGATGGGAATCGGCGCATTCATACTCCATCTCATATTTGTCACCATACTCCCCTTCTCCACACTCGCGACCAAGTTCGCACTCAATGCGCTTGTCTTTGAGCTGGCGGCGGTAACCATCCTCGGAGGAGTAACAAGCTATGTAGCAACAACTCTTTACCTCAAAAAGTAACTCATGCAGAAGCGCACGATTAACGGACTCATTCTGCGCCTAACTCCTCTGCAGGAATACGACAGGATTATCACCCTCTTTTCGAAAGAAGAGGGCGTTATCCGCATCTTTGCCAAGGGAGTGAGACGATTCAAAAGTACACGGAGCTTCCACCTCGACCTCCTCAACTACGTCCGTATGGAGGTTGAAGAGTCTCAAAAAACAACGGCTCTACCAAGGCCCTACCTCCGCGAGGTCCGCTGCAACAATCCCCTCTCCGAACTCAAAAAAGATCCCCACCGCTTTGCCGTGGGGTGCATGGTTGCCTCTTTTATTGCACGAATGGTCCCCGAAGCCTCATATCGTCAAGACGAGCTCTACGAGCTCACCGAGACCTCACTAATGACCCTCAACGTCCTCTCCGATCCCAACCAGCATCTCTTCACCTTTCTGCTCAAAGCCCTTCGCATACTGGGACACCTCCCCAACAACATCTCAAAAACAACACTCAAGAAAAAGCTGGTAGAAAGGCTCGAGGCACTCGATCCTCAGTTCACCTTGCAAGCTCGGCGAACATTGGGAACCTTCTCGATGTAAGAAAGAAGCTTGTCGAGCTGGTCGATATTCTCAATCTCCAAAACAAAGTTAATTTTGGCGACCGATTTTTCGGCGGGATCCTGGTAGAAGTAGAGGATGTTAACACCCTGCTGAGCAATAACCCCCGAGATATCACGCACGAGCCCCAGACGGTCTTCGACCTCAACTAAGATCTGGACCGCATAGGTATTGGGGAGAGCCGACTTCTGCTTGGTGTGATCAAGCACGGTCACCGGAACGAGTCTATACGGATCGGAGTTGCGGATCACCGTACAGTCCTTTTTGTGGAGCGAGACTCCTTTACCGCGGGTTATAAAGCCGACGAGCGATTCGTTTAAACTCGCCTTGCAGCACTTCACGAAACGGTAGGGCACTTGAGACATACCCCCAATCAAAACCTGCAGCTGTGGAACTCCGGTCTCACCACGCTTAGCACGCTCGCGCTTGAGCTCCTTCTTGTTAATGAAAACTTTTCCGGGAACACGCTTATCGTCGCCAAGATCTTTTTGGACACCCCGTGCCCCCAGAAGCTCCTCAAGAGTGAAGAGCTTTTTAATAACAGTGCTGGGAAGAAGCGTCCCCTGACCGACCTCCGCAAGAACTCCCTCACGCTGTTTTCTTGTGAGCCTTCGCCCCTCGTAATTCTTCAAAAGTGACAGAGTCATATCGAGAGGTGCCTTACCGAGCTGGTGCAGCTTCTCATTAATAAGACCTCGACCATCTCGGATATTGCGCTGCTCATCGAGAGTACGGAACCAGGCCTTGATACGGTTGCGCGCATGAGTCGTCTTTACAAAAGTGAGCCACGACTGGCGGGGGCCGGCATTTTTACGCGTAATAATTTCGACGACCTCACCATTGTGGAGAACGTAGTCGATGGGAACTATGGTTCCATTAACGCGGGCACCGATACAGTGATTACCCACCTCGGTATGGACGGCATAAGAAAAGTCTACCGGGGTCGCGCCAGCGGGCAGATCCTTAACATCCCCACGTGGAGTAAGAACGAAGATCCTATCATGAAGGACATCAGACTGCAGATCGCTGAGAAGTTCCTGATTATTCTGGGCCTCCTGCTCAAGTGTGCGCAGATCACTGATCCACTCACGCTGCTGCTCAAAGAGCTCCTCGTCACGATCGATCACAACATCCTCAAGCTGCTTCTTTTTAAGATGGACATCCTTACTACCCGTTGTCAGAACACCCTTCTCCTCGTAGATCCAGTGAGCGGCAATTCCAAACTCACCCGAGTGATGCATTGAGAGCGTCCTCAGCTGAACCTCGGTTGGACGAGTATAGTTTTTGGGACCAAGACCGACCACCGTCGTGTGAAGACTACGGTAGCCGTTGACCTTCGGAACGGCCACATAGTCCTTAAAACGATAGGCCAGCGGGGTGAAGTTATTGTGAACGATCCCCAGAGCGGTATAAAGATGGCCGGTGTACTCCTTCCCGTACTTGTAGATATCGGGAAGGATGATGCGCATCGCAAAAACATCAAAGATATCATCAACACTGTTTTTATTCTTCTTCTGCATCTTGCGGTAGATCGAGTAAATCCCCTTAACACGGCCATCAACCTCCCCCTGGATCCCCTCTTGAGCCAACATATCCTTAAGGATTTTTTTCGCGATGCCGATATACTTTTCGCGCCACTTACCCGTCTTGGCCAGCTGGTCGGCAATATCTTTATAAACGGGCGGCTGGAGATGTTTAAAGCAGAGATCTTCAAGCTCCGTCTTAAGACGGTAGATACCGAGTCGAGCGGCAATCGGGGCATAAACATTCATCGTTTCTTGCGCGATACGCTCCTGCTTTTCACGGGGAACGTGGTCGAGTGTTTGCATATTGTGGAGGCGATCGCACAGCTTCAACATAACCACACGAATGTCGTCGGCCATCGCCAAAAAGAGTTTTCTGAGATTGGCCACCTGAGGGTCATTCAGACGAGACCGAACCTTGCTCAGCTTAACCAATCCCGAGCAAAGATGACGGATCGTCGCACCGAAGATCTTCTCGATATCGTCCAAGGTACGGTCGGTGTCTTCCGCGACATCGTGAAGAATCGCGGTGATAATTGAGTCTTCATCGGGGTGGTAGTCGAGCAAGATATAGGCAACACTCAGAGGATGAATAATGTAAGGATCCCCGGAATAACGCTTCTGTCCGCGGTGAGCTTCCTCGGCAAACTCGTAGGCACTCATAACCCGCTCCTCATTGAGTGTGGGTAAGTACGTACGCGCTTTTTCTATGACATCTTTTATAGTGACCATGCAACTTTTGATTCTACGGTATAAGAATACCACATACAATAGCTGGTGTTCGTCAAATAACACTCATCACGAGCGCCCATAAGTTAGAACGTTAAGTTCCAAGAGATGTTTCTAGAATCCGCCTCCCGGTTGAGTAATGTAGTCGTGAGAGGCGTTGGGCGTGATGACCGTCTTGTAAAGAGGATCGCCACTCGTCGATCCGGTCACCGGAGCCGGAGTTGCGGGGCGTGGTGGCTCTGCTCCCTCAATGGGGATGATGAGCTGCAAGTCGGAGTCGGGAACATCAAAGACCTTGGTCCCGGCAACAAGTGCCTCTTGGTTAAGCTCGATATCCTGAATGCGACGAGCCAGTTTAGGAAGAGCTTGATCGAAATAGGATCGGATCTCTTGAAGCGACTTAAAACGAGCACGAAGAGCAACAACATCCTGACTAACCTTTATGAATGAGTTGAGGCGCTCGTCGGCGGTCGCACCATTCAGTGTCTTAACAGCCTCAAAGAAGATCGCCTCATCAGAGGTCTGCTTGGCCGTGAGTGTCGTATAGTCAGCCTGTATCCGAGAGACCTCGTCGTCTATGGCGGTGAGGCTCGCCGCCCCTTCATCATAGAGCTTTTTTAGGAGCGCAAGGTGGCCACGCAGACGAGAGCGCCGATCGGAGGCGGTGTCCAGAAGCTCATTGATATCAACTTGATAGGCGTTCTCAATGCGACGGAAGCCAAAGACGTAGCTTGAGAAAACTGAGGTTGCGACCATCTCAGTCCCAACGGCAGTTGTCGAAGCGATCCCGGTGGAATCAATAACTACAGGCTGTGTTGCCTTACCGCTCCCTACCTCGGTAGAGGTGGGAACTCCCGTAGTGGGAACACGCGGACGCTGCACGGGAGTCTCGGTTGCGGGCCCTTCCCCTAAGAGGCCGGCAAGTGGATTTCCATAGTTTTGAGTATACCAGCCCCAGCCGAACCATCCTGCGGCTCCAACCAGTGCCAAAATAACAATGCATCCACACCCTCGGACCAGTGAGCGGCGAGAAATATGGAGCTCGTGAAGAAGTTCATCAACTTTATCCATGAAAGAAAGGCCTTCTTCCTCCTCCTCATCATCTCCGGGGGAGTCAGCTCCCTCATCGGACCCTTCACTAAGATCCTTAAATCCCACCGTCTTCTCAAGGGTCTCTTTGGCATCACTGATCATCGGATCCTCATCAATAGTTTTCTTCTCCTGCTCTTCGACCTTCTCTGAAGAAGAAAGAACCTCGCCTTCCACAGAGCCCGCCTCATCTTCATCAGCAAAGTAGTCGTCACCATCGTCCGCCTCATCATCCTCGCCATAGAGAGGTTCTGCAGGCTCGACGGGCTGAGAAGGTTCAAGATAAGGTTCAGCAGGTAGTTCTTCGGCAAGCGAACTCGGTGGGGCAGGAGGCCGAGGAGGCACCGGCGGTGGAGGTGGCAAGGTCGAGACCGAAAACGGTTCTGAGGGTGTGCCCGCCGGAGCAGTCGTAGAGGGAGCGCCCTGATAGGAAGGATCCTCGTACGAAGGTTCTTGATACGAATCGGCCTGATCGAGAGCCTCATCGAAGGTCCCGGGGAGAGGGTCTCCCCCATCGGACTCTGTAGATAAATAAGGGTCGGGTTCTTGAGTAAGTTCGACAGGAGCATCTGGTTCGACAGAGGCCGCTGATGAAAGAGGAGGCAGAGGTGCGGAGGCAGCTTCCGGAGTGGATGGTGGTGGTGTAGCCGGCTGTGAGACTCCCCATAAACTCATCAAGTCATCAGCGGATGGCTGAGCGGGCGTGGCGGGAGACGGTGGCAGCTGTGCGTCACCGGAAACGGCAGTAGAGGGTACCGACTGAGGCTCTGGAGGTTTTTGATCGTCTGTCATAGATATATCTGCTAATTATACCACAAAAAGGCGCGGTGGGCGAGGTCTGTCAACCTCTTACTTTGGACATACTCAAGAGGCGCGGCTACAATATCCAACCAGCAAAACCCTACAAATAGACCGTTTTTTATCCCTCTTATTTATCTTCCTATGGCCATCGCCTATATCGCTCTCGGAACCGCCGTTATATCCCTTATCTATGCCATTATTTTGGCATGGCAGACACTGAACTATCCCAGTGGATCAGACAAGATGCGTGAGATTGCCTCACATATCCAAGAAGGAGCACAGGCCTACCTGAATCGTCAGTCAAAGGCGATCGCACTTGTTGCAATCCTCATTTTCGTCATCCTCCTCTTGGCGTTCAGAGCCCACGGACTTCTCTTGGCCGGCGGCTTCTTGATTGGCGCCTTCTTCTCAGGCCTGGCCGGTTACATCGGCATGTCGATCTCAGTTCGCGCTAATGTAAGGACGGCAGAGGCTGCACATAAAGGTCTAGGACACGCCCTCACCGTCGCCTTTAAAGGTGGATCAGTCACGGGTTTCGCGGTCGTCGGACTAGCTCTTCTTGGTGTAAGCGGACTCTACATTCTCTTCCAGAGCATAGGCGGCCTCAGCTTCTCAGAAGTACCAACTCTTCTCATCGGATTCGGTTTTGGAGCCTCACTCGTCTCACTCTTTGCCCGTGTGGGTGGAGGAATTTTCACGAAGGCTGCCGATGTCGGAGCCGACTTGGTGGGAAAAGTAGAGGCGGGAATCCCAGAGGATGACCCTCGCAACCCAGCCGTCATCGCAGACAATGTTGGTGACAATGTTGGTGACTGTGCCGGTATGGGAGCGGATCTTTTTGAGACCTATGCCGTAACGTTGATCTCGGGAATGATTTTGGCCGCGAGCGTTTTGGGAACAAAAGAGACCATCGAATACCCACTCATGCTCGGTGTTGTCGCCATTCTGGGCTCAATTATCGGAAGCCTCTTCGTCCGCTTGGGAAAGCGCAAGAACATCATGAAGGCCCTCTATAACGGAATGATCGTCACGGGAGTTATCTCGGCAGTCGGCTTCTACTTCGTCACCGACTACATGCTCAAGGACATGAACATCTTCTACACATCGCTGATCGGCCTTGCAGTAACTCTCCTCATCACTGTTATAACCGAGTACTACACCTCAACAGAGTACGGGCCCGTCAAAGAGGTGGCAAAGGCCAGTGAGACCGGTGCGGCAACTAATATCATCTCAGGTCTAGCAGTTGGTCTCCGCAGCACCTTCGCCCCCGTCCTTGTCATCGTCCTAGCGATTCTCGGCGCCTACTACCTGGGTGAGGCCTCAACACTGGGCAATGGAATCTACGGTATCGCCGTAGCCGCCATCTCGATGCTCTCAACAACAGGCATGGTCATTGCCATCGACTCATACGGTCCCATCACAGACAACGCAGGCGGAATCGCGGAGATGGCCGGACTACCCGAAGAAGTTCGCAAGCACACAGACGAGCTCGACGCAGTGGGAAATACAACCAAGGCCGTCACAAAAGGTTATGCGATCGCATCGGCAGCTCTTGCAGCTCTCGTTCTCTTCCAGGCATTCACCGAAGAGGTAAACGCCGTTGGTGGAGTTATCTCATTCGATCTCAGTGACCACTTCGTCCTCGTCGGACTTATCCTCGGTGGACTCCTCCCCTTCGTCTTCGCCTCATCGGCAATGGCATCGGTTGGACGTGCGGCTCAGGATGTCGTTAAAGAGGTACGCCGCCAGTTCCGTGAGATCAAAGGAATCATGGATGGAACAGGCAAGCCCGAGTATGCTCGCTGTGTCGATATCGTTACGAAAGCGGCTCTAAAAGAGATGATCTTCCCCGGAGTTCTCGCGGTCACCTCACCTATTATCGTCGGCTTCGTTCTTGGACCTAAGGCCCTTGGTGGACTTCTCGTCGGTGTTATCGTCGCCGGCCTCCTCCTGGCACTTCAGATGTGTACTGGTGGTGCAGCTTGGGACAACTCAAAGAAATATATCGAGATGGGACACCATGGTGGAAAAGGCTCCGAGGCTCACAAGGCTGCCGTCGTAGGTGATACGGTTGGCGATCCATTCAAAGACACTGCCGGACCCGCTCTCAACGCCCTCATCAAAGTAATCAACACCGTTGCGCTGATCATTGGTTCTCTGATCGCAACGAACCACCTCCTCGGCTAAACGAGGAGGTGGGGGCCCGCCCCCTTCTTCTAACTAACTCCCCCTATTCATTTGACTTCAACCACCTCTCGCCATGGGACACTATCTGCTCGAGTCGAACGATTCGAGGGAATGTACGCTATCTTGATAGGGCCTCAGCTCAGCGAGTTCCGCTGGCCCATTCAAGAGCTGCCGTCAGATGTAAATGTCGGGGACACGGTCGTCCTCCAGCTCGTCGATGACAAACATGAGGAGGAGCAGAAGTTCGAGCAGATGAGAAAGCTCCTTGAAGAGCTCATCAACTAAAAAGCGGCTTCAAACCAGACTACAAAAGAAGAGCCCTATCCATTCAGGACAGGGCTCTTTAAGTTATATAAGGATGGAAAGGAGAACCTTACTCCTCACCTTTCTCTTCGGGCTTGGCCTCTTCTGAGCCAGCCGCGGCACCCGCAGACTCACCTTCAGTAGGCGTCTCTTCAGTCTCTTCACGCTTTGCCGTGACTGTTACCACGGTGTCATCGGGAAGATCAAGAACGGTAATTGCAGAAGGAACCTCAATCGCAGCTACGTGAACCGCGCTGTTGAAGTCAACAAGCTGTGTGAGGTCGACCTCAACACGGTGTATAAGATCTTTTGGAAGACACTTAATCTTAAGTTCATGCTTCTGAATACTGAGAACACCACCAAGATCTTTAACGGCCGGTGAGACACCGACAAAGTCGATCTCAACCGAGGTGGAAACCTCCTTATCCATGTTGACCAAGATAAAGTCAACATGGGAGAAATCATCCGTAACCGGATGATACTGCACATCGTGAACAAGAACAGGATGAGTCTTACCATCTATCGAGAGTTCGATAATTGTATTCTCACCGGCCTTGCGGAAGGTGCGGCGGAAAGTCTGGTAATCCATACTAAGGAGCATTGGATCAATCGTTGGACCGTAAAAAACGGCGGGAACACGTCCCTGACGACGGATCGCTTTGGCTTTGTGCGCTTTGTCGCGCGGTGTAACTTCAAGTAGTAATTTTTCCATAGCGAGGGAATTGTAGATAAACCTCTTTAAAAAGTCAAAGCCAAACGCACAAGGGTCAAAAAAGCAAAATCCCGCCTACCACCGAAGTGATAGACGGGAAGTGCGAGAGACGCTCGGAAAGGTAAGGATACCAGATACTAGTTACCAACCTCCTCAAGACGCTCAAAGGTTCGTCCACCGATCACGAAGCCCTGATCACGAGTGAGACCACCCGCCGGATCGAAGACTTTCTGACCGTCAACTTCCTTACCGGTCATGATGTTGTACTTACTGACGAATTCGACAGCTGCACGGTCATCACCGCTGAGGTTATTAACATCCGATGGAAGAGGTGCTGTGTTGATAGCAGGAGCACCGGCGAGGTCATCCTTCAAGACACGGTACATGATCTTAGCCGTATCGAGACGGTCGGCCTGCTGGCTCATTGAACCAAGGTCGCTAAAGTTAACGCCCTTGTTCTCAAGCTCGGCGACACAACCTGAAGCCCATGGTGAGACGCCCTGAGCCTTGGTAGGCACAGCATTTGAGTCGGTAACCTCCTTAAACTCAACGCCTGAAAGGCGGCAAGCACGGACGGCAACCATCTCAGGAGTCTCCGGACCGGCAGGATTCAACTTACCCTCGTTTGAGAGAACGGTGATTCCAAGGTCGAGAGCATTTGCTGCGTAAGGAGCGTTCCATGATGAGTTGTCGGCCATATCAACGGCTGGGACAACTCCCTCCTCAACCTTACGAGTAAGGTTTGCGTTTGCGGCCAAGATAGTAGCGGCAGCATCCTCAAACTTATCTGAAAGTTGAGCCGCGGTAGCACCCGACTGTGCGTAAGTGGTTACCTGCGTAAGCTGCTCCTGGATCGTCTTGGCTGCACGACTATCGGGAGGTGATGACAAAAGGCTGTCGGCAATCTTATCAAGGAGAGGTTTCTCGCTGGCAGGTGCAAGAGCACGAGCGGCATCGAGCTTCTCCATGATAGGTTTGACACGTTCAACGATAGCATCCTGACGATCTGAGCTCTTCAAGATAGCAACGTTATCGAGAGTCTGTCCGATCTTCTTTGCAGAGTCGGCATTTTCGACACTCGCAACACTTGTTGCAATATCGGCAGCATCAGGGTTTGTGGCGATAAAGGCCTGTGTAACCTTCTGAAGACTGTCCGTAAGTTCGTTAACCTTTGTTGTGAGCTGAGCGATCTGGGCACGGAGCTGAGCTACAAGCTCAGACTCTGCACCACCATCGAGTGAGTCGAGACCAAACTGACTCTCAAGACGGCTGTTCAACTTGTCACGGAGAAGGTTACCCGTATCAGCAACCTCAAAGCCGCTTCCACCACTCATCATGGCGAAGAGACGACCCTTGATCTGACCGACACGTGCAGCGTCATTACTCTTACATGCGCTGAGACCGTCATTGAGAAGTTTCTCAACTACAGCCGGAGGAGGCGTAAGGCCCTCCTTCTCACGATTGTATCGTTCAAGACCACTGGTGAAGAAGTCACAACTCTCTTTAGAGAAGATCGCCATATCGATCTCCTGTCGAAGAGTGTCGAGCTCCTGCATCAAGCCGGCGGTACCGAGGTAACGCTCAACCGGAGGCATACAGTCGCTCGGCATTGGCTCCTGAGGACCGAATCCACCAGGACCAAAGCCCTGAGGACCGAATCCACCCTGTGGGCCAAATCCGCCCTGTGGAGCACCGAACTGACCGTTTGGTGCAAGCTGAGCAGTTAGGACCGAGTTCTGACCAAATGAGGCTGGAGCCCCACCGGGACCGAACAGACCCTGCTGCTGAAGCTGCTGACTCTTCTCTTGGAGCTTACGAGCGAAGTCGTCGCCACCGAAGGCGGCGGGATCAAATGTTGGACCAAAGTTGGTTGGACCGAAGTTAGCCGGACCAAATCCACCCTGTGGGCCAAACTGATCTTGAGGACCGAATCCGCCCTGTGGGCCAAATCCGCCCTGAGGACCGAAGTCGATAGGCTGCGGAGCAGCGTAAATTCCCCAGGCCTCACACTTCTTAGGAGGGTTCTGGAAGAAGGCATCCTGCTGCTTGGCAAGATCATCAAAGCTGATCGTTAGATCGGCAAGAGGATTGTTTGCACGAGCCTGGACCTTGGCAAGAATCTCATTCATCTTGGCAAGAACCTCGGCAGAAGCACCTGCACGCTGAGCATCTTTAATGTCGAATGAAAGTCGGTTTGCATCCTCCTTATTGTGCTGGATGATGAATCCGATGTTACGAGCGACATCAAGTTCACGCATGTTTCCCATAAGCTCACCACGGAGCTCACGGATCTGGTCTGCACGAGCCTTAAGCTCCTGGAGCTTGGTCGACTCGGTTGATGAGGTTACCGATGAGAGCTCTGTAAGGAAGGCCTCAAGAGTCTTGGCACCCGCATCATACTTGGAGATCATAGGGATGTTGAGACCACCGGTCTCACGCTTAACCTCCTCGACCTGACGCTTAAGCTGACTTACGTCGTTCTGAAGCTCGCTGCGGAAGCGGCGAAGTTCATCACGAACACGTCGAGCATCGCCTCCTGAAAGGTCACCCTGATCGACCTCAAACTTACTGGGGTCGAAGGTAAACTGCTGCTCAAACTGAGCGCGGTTGAAACCGGCCTGACAGAAAGGATCATTAGGATTGAGCTGACAAGGGTCGATGTTCTGGAACTCATCGCTGAAGATGTCGAACTGAGGACCGTTCTGTCCCTGAGGACCGAAGTTGGACGGACCAAAGCCTGGAACCGGACCGAATGAGTTTGGACCCTGAGGACCAAAGTTATTGTTAGGACCAAAACCTGCGGCCGGGCCGAAAGGTGTAGGACCGAACTGACCATTCTGTCCGTTCTGACCACCAAGGTAGTCGGCACACGTTGCTGGAACGAGTGTCAACGTCTGGAAGTCAAAACGCTCTGCCGGGAACTTACGGCCATCACAAGTGAGCTCCTGGAACTGAGTCTGCTGAGCATTGGGGCCGAAAGCATTTGGACCCTGAGGACCAAATCCTGCATCAGGACCGAACTGACCATCATTGAATCCGGGTTCGCCTGGTGCGTTACGGAAAGCGGGATCGTTACCCTGCTGTCCGTTGAATGGCTGGCCGTTTGGCCCGAACTGACCATTGTTTGGTCCGAACTGGTTAAACTGACCTGCCGGAGGACATGGCGCAGCCTGTGTCGGTACACAGTTTGTCTGACCCTGCTGTCCATTGAACGGCTGTCCGTTTGGAGCAAACTGACCGTTCTGACCGTTGAATGGCTGCCCGTTAGGTCCGAACTGACCTGCTGGCGGACATGGTGCGGCAGCTGTAGGAACACAGTTTGGCTGGCCCTGCTGACCATTGAATGGCTGTCCGAACTGGCTACCGTTGAGAGTTCCGAAGGGATCTGGAGGAACGAATGTACCATTGTCCCCAGGAGGGGGCACGAACTGGCCACCATTGAAGTTGGGATCACCTGCTGGGGGGACAAAACCACCGGGAGGAGGCACGAAACTACCGTCCGGAGGTGGTGGAGGTGGTACGAAGCCGCCGCCATCCGGTGGTGGAGGTAGGAAGCCGCCATCCGGTGGTGGAGGCGGAGGAAGATCGGCCGGAGGAGGTGGGGGTGGGGGTGGGGCATCCGCCGGAGGTGGTGGTGGAGGTGGCTCAGTGGCATCCTGGGCGCTTGAGAGACCGAAGGTCAGAGCGACGACAAGAACTGCTACTGCAGCAACTCCGCCAACACCAAGATAGAGCTGATTATGCTCCTGCTTGTGCATCGATTTTGTCTGCTTATTTTTTTTACTCATGTGTTTTTTTATGAGTTAATGAATTAATGAGAGAAAGAGGAGGGAACGCGAAAGAGACGGAATATCGACCGAGAGATCCCGTCAAGAAATGAAGGAGAATATAGAGGAAAGCTGCTGAAATTTCATGTTTGTTTTTTTTCGCGAACTTAAAGTAATAATACAATATTATAGGTTAAAAGTCCAGCCCCAACTTCCCTTCCCCTTTTAGGCGGGAACCGTTACCCTGGGAGTACAGTTAACTTTTAATGTCAGTTCATATGGGATTATTCGACAAAGCCAAGAACGTCTACTCAATACAGAAGCAGGCCAAGGCCATAAAAAATGAGCTCAAAAAAATTCATATAGAGGCCGAATCGGATGGAATGAAGATCACGATGAGCGGTGAGCAGGACTTCATCGAGTGTGCTCTTACCGATGAGCTCTGGACCGAGCTCACTTCGAGCCCTTACGGCAAGAAAAAGCTGGGAGAACTCTTTGTTAAAGTCGCCCAGAAAGCCGTTAAAAAAGCTCAAGAAATTGGCAGCGCCAAGATGAAAAACATCTGGGGCCAGCTGGGAGGATAGCACTTCCCCAAACTTATCCTACTTAACAGAAGAAGATGCGAAGACGCTTAGTGCTGGTCATAATTGTTTTTTCTCTCATCTACCTTGGCATCCAGTACACAGTACCGGTAGATTTTTTCGGCGAGGGTGAGGCGAAGCTGATCGAGATCCGGGCAGGAGAGAGCCTCACTTCTGTAGCTGAGACACTCAACGCACAGGGAGTCGTTCGCTCAGTCCGAGCCTTCCTTCTTAAAGCCAAGTCCGCCGGTGCTGAAGGGCTCGTACAGCCCGGACGCTACCAGCTCGCAACCACGATGAGCATGGGCGAGATTATTGCAGAGATAACAAGCACGGAAAAATCGACCGTCTCAGTAACCATCCCGGAGGGATTCTCCAGCTTCGATATTGATGAGCGACTGGTAAGTATGGGCCTCATCAAGGCCGGGGAGTTCTCAGATAAGGCGCAGAAGTACGAGGGCAGACTCTTTCCGGACACCTACTTTGTCTACAGCACAAACTTCACACCCGAGTCACTTATAGAAAAGATGACGAGCACCTTTGACCAAAAATTTACGGCGGAGATGAAGGCGAGCCTCGCACAGAGCGGCCGGACGATGGAAGAGGTTGTGACGATGGCAAGTATCCTTGAAAAGGAGGTACGGAGTGATAAAGATCGGGCACTGGTCGCCGGGATTCTCTGGAAGAGACTAGACTCGGACTGGGCCATTCAGGCAGACGCAACCTCACTCTATGGAAAGAAGATTAGAACTATAACCGCACGCGATCTGGACGCAAACGAGACCCCTTACAGTACGCGCAATAAACTCGGCCTCCCTCCGGGCCCAATATCCAATCCCGGGCTGAACTCACTAACGGCCACGCTCTCCCCCGAGAGCTCCGACGACTGGTTCTACCTTAGTGGCCCGGACGGAACAACGCACTACGCGAAAACCAACGACGAGCACAATGAAAATCGCAGGCTCTACCTCCCCTAGCAAACAGAGTCGAAAACATAAGGGTTAGGCTGATGCACCCGTTGTAGCCGGATCGCCGACGGGGGCTGTTGGCTCTGTCGGTTGCTGAGTGGGTTTTTCGGCGGGGCCCGTCGGCTGCTTCCTAATAATAGTGAAGGTTGTTACGGGCGTTTTTTTACCATCACTCGAGAGCCCATAAACGGTATAGGTGTTTTCTCCAATCTTGAGGTTGCCGTACTCCGTGCGGGCATAGTAGCTCCAGCTCTTGCTGTCGGGTACATAGCGCGTTAGAGGAAAGTCGTTAACGAGGACCTTAACAATCCCCTGTCCGATCGATCCCGTGATCTCAACACTGGAGCTCTCGGTCTCAAGACGCGCGGTCGAGTTCGACTGACCGTTGACCGTGAGCACCAGGGGGGCAGAGAGGTCGGCACTGAGTGAAGGTTTATCGTAGTTGATAACAAGCTCAGTGGGCTCACTCCTCTCACCGGCTGCATCGATCGCCACAAAGGTATAGCGGTTTACACCGGGAACCATGTTGCCAAGACTCTGGGATGCCACATAAGACCACCGAGTCGAGCCAGAAACATACTTCTGCAGGATATAAGACTCCGGCTTGCCTGCAACATAGGTGGTCGCCTCAATTTTGCGTGTACTACTCTCAACCGAGCCGGTAACAATGACCGTACTGTTGGTGGTGGTCCGGTCGGCCGGCAGGGGCGTTAAGATCTCAGGAGCGATGAAAACCGGCGTCACCTCTTCCTCAATGGGCAGCGTCACCTCACTCACCTCTTCTATAGAGGGATCGAGGGATGGGGTCGAAGAGTCGAGTAGAGTGGAGCCATTATCCGTGCCAACGGCATCCGCAACGGTAATGGCACTATCGCCACTCTCGTCCTGAGCACGATTCCACTTAAACCACTCGCTCTCACGGAAATGATCGGCAAAGAGACCAACAAGCTGAACCGTACGACGCTCCTGCAGCTCACGGAGCTCGTTCTGGCCGATACTAACCTGCTGTCCAAGCTGAACGGTGAGAGTCTCGGCATCACGCAAAGTCGGGATCGCCCCATCGGCCTCTTCGTTTTCAACACGAACTACAACCTGCACGGCACCGTTCATAACGCGCACATCTTCACGAGCAGAGGTTGTAAAACCGTTGGTCACACTGAAAATCGTCCCCAAAGAACTCACTTTGAGATGGTCGGTGGTCACAACAAACGAGGTCTGGACCTCCTCTTTTTCCGTACGCTTCAACCATATATCCCCACGCTTCAGCGAGAACTCGGCCTCATCTTGACCATCGCGTGTTTTGAGCGAGGTCAGCTCGATCTCGGTATCTGAACCGAGACGAATAATACTGCCGTTCAGAAGCGAGAGGATTGTGCGAGACCCGGCGCCTGTTCGTATCATATCTCCCTCGTGGAGGATGGCGCCTGTAAATGAGTCGTTCCAGTCATCGACGCCCCATATCTTCATCTCGGTCCGGCCGGTAACAACTTGGACCGCGGCCTTATTTTCAAGCTGCTGCTGACGTTTTTCAATAAAGTAGTCGGCTATCTGAAAGACCAAGACGCCGATCAGCACAAGAGTAATAAGCGATAAAAAAGGCAAAAATGCCCCCTTGCGACGTCTGCGTCGCTGACTGTAGCGGGTTCTGTAATGCATATCCATGTAAAACAGTATAATCAAACACACCAGCTAAAAAAAGCGGAAATGGCCCTCAGGGCGGCGATCAGAGAGCGGATCAGCTTACATTCCCATCTCCTTCTTGAGAGCGTGGAGGTCTTGGAGGAGCTTTTTATCCTTATTTAGACGCTGTTTTATTTTATTACACGAGTGCAAAACCGTCGTATGGTTGCGCCCGGAGAAATAGTCGCCGATGGTATCGTAGGAGTGGCCCAAGATCTCATAGATGAGGAACATACAGATCTGGCGAGGGATCATAATCTCGCGTTTCCTAAGCCCCCCCTTGATGTGATCGGAGGGAAGGCGGTAGTAGTCGGCAACTATGCTAATGATGTCATCGGCACTTCTCACGGAAGGCTGCGCCGCGATCTGCTCATCGGTAACGCCAATGAGCGGCTGGGAGGTGGGAACGAGCCTCTTCAACAGAGTCCCAACTGAGCGGATGGTCGGAGTAGTACTCGTCAGATTCATCTGAGCGACCGCCTGCGTCAGAACACCTTCAAGCTCACGAATACTATGATGGACGTTGGAGGCGATAAAATCCAAAACTTCCGGAGCGATAAGGGCCTCATGCTGGGCACACTTGTTCTGCAGAATAGCCAAGCGCGTCTCGTAGTCCGGGAAGTGGACCTCTGCGACCATACCCATCTCAAAACGGCTCTTAAGACGCTCCTCGATACCCGCAAGCTCTTTGGGAGGACGGTCTGAGCTTATAATAATCTGCTTATTTGCGTTATAGAGCTCGTTGAAAAGGTGGAAGAACTCTTCCTGTGTACGGTCCTTATCTGCCAGCAGCTGAATATCATCAACAATCAGACAGTCCACAGAGCGATAGCGAGACTTAAAATCTTGAGCATTATACTTCTTGATTGCGTCCACAACCTCATTGAGAAAGCGCTCAGCCGTGAAATAGACGATCGCCTTGTCACGGAAGTTACGAAGGATTGCGCGGCCGGTTCCTTGAAGAAGGTGCGTCTTGCCAAGTCCCACACCACCATAAATAAAGAGCGGATTCCACTGCGCTCCGGGATTTGAGGCTACAGCCATACAAGCCGCATGGACAAGCCGGTTGTGCTTGCCCACGATGAAGTTATTGAGTGTGTACTTTGAGTTGAAGATCACACTGGTCGTATCCCCCGTAACCTTGATCTCCTGCTTCTTTGGAAGCTTGCGAATTTTCTTGGAGCTCGGAGTAACCTCATCAAGGGAGATCGTCCGACTGTCATCCTTATTGGCCAGTCCTGCATCCACAACAAAAGAGACCTGTGTCAGCTGAGGCACAACCTCTTGCGCGCACTCCAAAATAGCAGTGCCATAGTTCTTCTCCAGCCAGCTATGGGCGAACTGGGTCGGGACTCCCACTACAAGCGTCTCCTCATCGATACGCAAAACCGCGGTGTCTGCAAACCAAGTAATAAACTGATCATGGCGCACGATACCGTTAAGTTTGAGCAAAATTTGTTGCCAGAGTTCTTTGTTGTCCATCGCGGAAAAGGAGGGAAAGGGACTTCATTCTAAAGGAGGTCCCGCGCAAAACGCAAGAAACTAGAATAGCCGAACGATATCGCTGTATGTCACGAGAACGATAAGGATCATGAGGAGGAAAAATCCGGCAAAATGGATATAAGACTCCACACGACTACTGATACGTTTTCTGAAGATTGCCTCAATAATGATGAAGAAGAGGCGGCCTCCATCAAGTGCCGGTATAGGCAAGATATTGAGGACGGCGAGTGAGATCGAGAGCAAGGCGGTAAAGCGCACGAGGGCAAAGAATCCCTCTTGGACAAAGGTGTGGGTGTAATAGGCGATCTGGACCGGCCCACCGATATCTCCGGGGACCGTAAACTTGGAGAAGATCGTCTGAAGAGTTCGACCAAATGACTCCACGGTAAGGACAGTTAGACGCCCGGTCTCACCTACTGCAGTTTTTAAAGCTGCCCAAGGACCGAGCCGAACCTTACCGATCTCAATAATTGAAGTAAGGATCGAATCCTTATAGAGAGTCAGCTGTTCATTCTGATAAGGTTCGAGTATCGAGAGCGCGATGCCAATCGGCTCACCAACCTTTCCTGCGCCAACCAACTGGACCTCCTCCTCGCCACGACGGATGGTGTAGCTGAGTTCCTGGCCTGCAGCCTGCTGAATCGCCATCTGCACCTCTTGAGGTGCCCTCACCGACTGACCATTAATCGCGAGGACCAGATCCCCTACCTTGAAGCCTACGCGCTCGGCATCAGAGCCGGCAAAAACATCGGCGATGACGACGCGCTGTCCCAGAGGCAGCGGAATTTCGACGGCACCGATATCTGTACCTCTCAAAACGGTAAGACTGAGTGTGCCGAGGCTCTCAGCCAACTGGGCCTGATAATCGGCCAGCTCGTATATCTGGGCATCGTTCACCGTAAGCAGGACATCACCCGATCTCACACCCGCAAGCTGTGCCGGGCTTCCCTCTCTAACGGACTGGATGGTCATACGAGGAAAGGCGGTGAAGTTTTTAAGTGTCAGACCGTAGGATTCGGCCCCTGTGACAAAGGGAAGGTGGACACTGCGAACGGCATGAGTCTGAGGAGAGCGGACGGTTAGATCCACATCCTTGGTAGCACCATCTTTCCTAAAGATATCCAGCTGACTTACCTCCGTGACGGGCTGGTCGTTAATCGCAATGATCTGATCCCCTACCATAAGACCCGTCTGTGCAAGCTCGTCGGTGAAGGCGCCCACATAGGCCCCCGGCGCCGCCTGAACAACGCCCGCATCAATCTGTTCAATAAGGTCTTCCTGGCTAACCAGAAGAGGCTGGATGCCGAACATAAATCCAACAGCCAGGAGAGCTACTGCCAGAACGATATTCATCACCACACCGGCAACAACAACCTTGAAGCGAACCCATGGGGTCTGATGGGCAAAACTGCGCTTATCTTTCATGATCTTTGGATCAGAGCCGTCTTCACCATAGAGTTTCACAAAGCCCCCAAAGGGAATCGCATTAATAGTGTAGAGCGTCTCTCCCTTCTTGAAGCTAAAAAGTCGGGGGGGGAAACCGATGCCAAACTCAAGGACCTTAATACCGGCACGACGGGCAGCGGCAAAATGACCGAACTCGTGAATAAGCACGAGGGCGGAAAAAATAACAATAGCCGCTATGATGGTCAGAAAAATCGTCATATATAGTACGTAAACTTAAATGGTCATTACCTCCTGCTCTTTTTTCTTCGAGAGCTCCTCGATCATCTTATTGGACTCATCCACCTTCTCTTGAAGGTGCTTTTCTGAAAGACGTCGAACATCTTCAGTGATCTCATCCTTATCCTCGAGCTGTTTAAAGGCTGAGTGAGCTGTACCTCGAGCGTTACGGATCGAGATCTTAGCATCCTCGGCAAGCTGCCCAACCCTTTTTACGAGCTCAAGTCTTCGTTCTTCTGTCATTGGAGGCATGTTCAAGCGGATCAGATGGCCCTCATTAACAGGGTTAAGGCCGAGGTTCGCTGCAGTAAGGGCCTTTTCTATAGAGGCGAGGGAGCTCTTATCCCAAGGCTGAATCGCCATCGTATGAGCATCGGGAATACTTATCGAGGCCAGACCCTTGAGCGGCTGCTTGGCACCGTAAACCTCAACCGGAATGTCTTCAACGAGGGCGGGTGAGGCACGACCTACCTGCAGACGAGAATACTCACGCTTGAGATGGTCGATTGTCGAGTGGAACTCGGCATCTGCAGAGTTGATAAATTCCTGTGGGGTTGGCATAGAAAGATGCGGTAAAATGATTAAAGCGGACTAAGACCGAGCGGGGGCTATGAGGGTACCGATCTTCTCACCTTGAACGGCGGCTTTTATGTTGCCGTGTTTCTGGAGGTCAAAGACGAGGATCGGCATCGAGCTATCCTTGCAGAGAGAGACGGCCGCCTGATCCATGAAGGAGAGATCCATCTCCATAACATCATGATAGGTGAGCTGGTCAAAGCGATGAGCAGCGGGATTTTTGACGGGATCCTCATCGTAGACGCCATCGACTTTAGTAGCCTTGAGAAGAATATCGCAGTTGGTTTCAAGAGCCCTCAGTGCGGCGGCGGAGTCAGTGGTAAAGAAAGGACTGCCCGTACCTCCGGCACAAATGACGATCCTCCCCTTCTCCAGGTGACGGATTACCTTTCGACGAAGGTAAGGTTCGGCAATCTGAGGGATATCTATGGCCGTAGCGACTCGGCACTCAACTTTCATCCGCTCAAAAGCACTCTGCATTGCAACAGCGTTCATGATGGTTGCGAGCATACCTATGTTATCCGAGGTTACCCGCTCGATCCCGGTCTCTGTAAAGTCACGATAGCGCCAGATATTTCCACCACCAATGACGATTACGATCTGAACGCCGAGCGCTTTAACTTCCTTTATCTCCTCACAGAGACGAGTTACCACATCTTGATCGATACCGGTCTGCTGGCTTCCCAACAAAACCTCACCGGAAAGTTTCAACATAACACGCTTATACTGTGACTCCATAGATTAGAAACGGATAATAAGATAGGTAAGGACGACACCAATCAAGACACCAATAACGATCCAAAGGGGAATCTTGTTCCCATGAAGCTCAACCTCTTCGTGAGCATTGGCAAGGTCGGTGAGAAGGTTGGTACTCAGAACAATATCTTCATCGGCATAGCGTGACATAACATCCGCAAAGTCGTGTGTTGCAACAAGCTGGACGAACTTCTGAAACTTGACCTTCACCTTGTCATCCGGCTCACGTGCCTGCTTCTCGTGAGCGGGGGGCTCATCGCGCATCATCTGTTTGATCTTAAAGCTGTCGCCATTCTGAGCCCCGGGAATTGTTATGTCATCCATAGATCAGACGGTAAAAAAACTACTTAATAAGCTCAGCCTGAATGCCACAGATGGCGGGATGATCTGCCGACGAAGGGAAGCGCTCAAGATAGCTACGGGTGAGAACCATCTGATTGGGAAGTTCGAGAGTTAGAAGCGGTGGCTTCTCGTCACTGGCACGAGCGACAAACTCTTCGCTACTCATAAGACGATACCCGATGAGTGCACCTTCCCACTCCTGCGCCTTTGGAAGGTAGACATTTAACCATTTTTCAGCCTCCGCTCCCTCGGAAGCAAGGTCTTCCTGACGCACTTCGTAAATGGCCGCACATTCCTGTGGCGCGGTAAGCTGGTAGCCGGCTGCGGCATCACGATAAAGGATGGCATCACCATCAGAGGTCACCGTTGGGGCCCCACGGAGAAAGAAAACGGCGGCCAGAATAATGGCGATTAAGACGAAGATTGCAATTAACGATGAGTTTTTCCTTGAGGAGCTGGACATCTTCTCTGACATACAAGAATAAGTAATGGGTAAAAAACTGACAGGGGTACTATATCATAATGGGGTGCATTCCTGTACAGGAATGCACCCCATTATTTGTCATCTTACGAAAGGTGAAGACAGAGAGGCTCTTACATGCCCATACCCATTCCGCCCATACCTCCCATACCCATTCCACCTCCCGGCATAGGCATCTCCTTATCCTTTTCAGGAACATCTGTTACGGCGGCACGCGTCGTAAGGAAGAGAGCTGCAACAGAGGCGGCACTCTCAAGGGCGGTACGCGTAACTTTTTTAGGATCCATAATTCCGGCGGCGATCATGTCCACCATCTCACCCTTGGCAGCGTCAAAGCCAAAGCCCGACTGCGCCTTGAGCGTCTCAGCCACGATGACATCACCTTTGCGGCCGGCATTCTCGGCGATCTGCCAGACTGAAGCCTCCAGCGCCTTGTGAACTATAAGAACACCGGTCTGCTCATCCCCCTCAAGCTGAGACTCCACCGCCTCAAGCACCCTGGCGGCCTGGAGCAGAGCAACTCCACCTCCGGGAACGATTCCCTCTTCAACCGCAGCCTTAGTAGCCTGAACCGCATCCTCAATCCGATGCTTCTTTTCTTTGAGCTCGATCTCAGTAGCGGCACCCACCTTAATGATGGCAACACCTCCCGAGAGCTTGGCACGACGCTCAGCGAGCTTCTCGCGATCAAAATCAGAGTTGGTCTTGTCGAGTAAAACCTCAATCTCGTTTACACGAGCCTGAATCGCACTCTTGTCGCCCTTACCCTCGACGATCGTCGTCGCCTCCTTGCTGGAGACAACCTTACGAGCCTCACCAAGATCCTCGAGCTCAACACTGTCGAGCTTGAGTCCGAGCTCATCGGTAATAACCTTTCCACCGGTCAGAGCAGCAATATCTTTGAGCATCTCCTTGCGTCGATCTCCAAATGCCGGAGCCTTAATGGCAAGAACATTAAAACTTCCACGGAGCTTGTTCAAGACAAACGTTGCGAGCGCGTCACCATCAACATCCTCCGCAATAATAACGAGCTCCTTGGTTCCCGACTGAGCCAGCTTCTCAAGAAGAGGAAGAACCTCCTGGATCGAGCTGATCTTCTTGTCGGTAATGAGCAGGCGGGCATTCTCCCAGACGGCCTCCATACGAGCCGTATCCGTAACCATGTAAGGTGAGATGTAACCGCTGTCGAACTGCATACCCTCAACGTGTTCGATATCCATACCGAGTGTCTGTGACTCCTCGACGGTTATGACACCGTTGGGGCCGACACGATCCATCGCATCCGAGATCAGCTCTCCTACGCGAGGATCCTGAGCTGAAATTGTAGCAACCTGTGAGCGCTCGCCCTTTGTTGTAATCTCCTTCTTAATACGATCGAGCTCAGCAACCAGAGCCTGAACAGCTCGGTCGATACCCAAACGCATCATCATAGGATTAGCACCGGCGGCAACATTACGAAGACCCTCGGAGATAATGGCATGAGCAAGGACTGTAGCGGTCGTCGTGCCATCACCGGCAACATCGTTCGTCTTAGTGGCGGCCTCTTTTACAAGCTGGGCCCCCATGTTCTCAAAAGGATCCTCAAGATCGATCTCCTTGGCGATGGTCACTCCATCGTTGGTAATTACAGGTGAGCCGTACTTCTTATCGAGCACGACATTCTGGCCCTTGGGCCCCATAGTAACGCGAACCGCATCGGCCAGCTTCTTAACACCGGCGAGCAACTTGGCACGCGCCTCATCTGAGAAAATTATCTGTTTAGCCATAGCTATTATAAGGTTTTATGAATAAATTATTTATACAAGAAAGACCTACTCACCGATGACGGCAAGAACGCTCGCCTCTTCAAGAAAGAGCACCTCACGACCGGCGACCTTAACCTCTGTTGGGCCATACTTACTGTAGAGCACCATATCGCCAACCTTAACAGTCATGGGAATACGCTCACCGTTTTTTCCACGCTTTCCCTCTCCGACTGCAAGAACACGTCCCTTCTGAGGACGATCTTTCGAAGCCGAATCAGGAAGAACCAGGCCGAAACTCGTCTCGGTCTTCTCTTCTTCTGCCTCGACCAAAACTCGGTCTCCCATAGGCTTAACGGTCTTTAGAAACTCCTGAAAATGTGCGTCATCCATCGTGTGTGACATAAGGTAGTGGGTTAGTAATTATCACTCATTGCGAGCAAGTGCCAGTATAGCGTGCCCCCAGCACTCGTCAAGAATGAGCGCTGAGCGCGGCCTCTCAATAAATTGACTATATGGCATTTTAGGCGCATAATTATACTTAAGACTGAAAAACCTAATACAAAAAAACATGAACGAATCGGGGGCTGAAAAACAAAGAGCCGAGCTTACACCTGAGGGACGCCTAAGCATTGCCCAGGTAGCTGCAAAAAAAATGTCCGGCGGCTCGCTCGTCAGGATGAAAAACCTAGCTTTTCGCGCGCGTCAGCTTGAAGATGGTAGCTATACGTTAATGATCCAACCGGCAGATGAGCAGGGGCAGGCAGATGGCAGCCCCGAGGTGACCTTCGCGCTGAAGGCAGACGGCAGCTACCCGTCCGAGCTGGCTCCGAGAGAAGATGAGCTCGACGAGCTGATGTCACTACTTGGTCGGAAGACCGGCTTCTTCAAGAAGAGTGTACCAGTGAGGCCAACTGACCTCCCCACGGAGGCACGAGTACCGCGAGAGCTCAGCGACCGTATGGGTATGGATATGGTCAATGCGACTACTCTGCGTATGCCTCGCCGCGGACCTCGCGGAACATACTGATCTTCACCTGCCCAGGGAACTTGAGGTCGGTCTCGATCTTTCGTCCGATTGAGTGCGAGAGCTTGAGCATCTCCAGATCATTGATCTTCTCGGGATTGACGATTATGCGAACCTCACTTCCGGCCTGAAGAGCAAAGACGCGCTCAACTCCATCAAAACCCTTGATTAGATTTTCCATCTCCTCCATGCGGCGGATAAAGGTGTCGAGGTTGTCCTTACTTGCACCCGGCCGCGCCTGTGAGATGGCAACCGCTGCACTGACCAGAGCGGCCTCGATGCTCTTTGCCTCGGGATCACCGTTCTGAGCCTCCACGGCGTGGATGATCTCTTGAGGAAGTCCGAATTTCTTAAGAATATCGCGACCGATCTGAGTGTAGTGCCCTCCAATCTCATGATCGACAGCCTTACCGACCGCATGGAGCAGACCGGCCTTCCTGCAGAGCGCCGCATCTCCACCGATCTCATTGGCAAGCGCACCTGCCAGGAAGGAGACCTGAATCGAGTGCTTAAGAACGTTCTGACCAAAGCTTACTCGGAAGTGTAGACGGCCCAAGAGCTTAATAAGATTTGGCGGAAGTCCGACAACACCGGTCTCGTAGGCGGCTTTTTCTCCGAGCTCACGAATAAGCTCGTTGACCTCTTTCTTAGCCTTCTCAACAGTCTCTTCAATGCGTCCGGGGTGGATGCGGCCATCGGCGATAAGTCGCTCGAGAGCAACCTTTGCAATGTGTCGTCGCATAGGGTCGAAACCTGAGATCACAATCGAGCCGGGCGTATCATCGACGATAACATCAACACCGGTAGCCTGCTCAAAGGCATTAATATTGCGACCTTCTTTCCCAATGATACGGCCTTTCATGTCGTCACTCGGAAGAGGAACTATTGTAGCTGTAGACTCTGCGGCAACCTCTGCGGCATAGCGCTGAATAGCATCACCAATAATTGAACGAGCCTTGTCTTTGGCAGTCTTCTTCTCTTCTTCCTCTAGCTTCTTAATGTGGATGACCAGATCGTTGTGCATCTCCTCCTCAACATTTTTAAATAGGAGGTCACGCGCCTCAGTTTGGGAGAGGCTGGCAATCTGTTCGAGCTGCTCGCGCTGCTTCCCGTGAAGCTTCTCGGCTTCTTCCTTGAGCTCTTTAACATGCTCCGTGCGCTTCTCAAGCTCTTCACGCATCTTCTCACTCTCTTCCAGCTTCTTCTCGAGCTGATCTTCTTTGATGACCATGCGCTCACTGACCTTCTCGAGCTGGCGACGCTTCTCGCGCTCCTGGCGCTTAGCATCTTCCTGAATACGGAGAGCCTCATTTTTAGCCTCCAAAAGGAGTTCTTTTGAGCGAGACTGAGCCTCATTTAAAGTGCGCTCACTGCGCTCGATCGCCTCTCGGTTTTTCGCATCTACTTGGTACTTCCTGTAGAGGAAGCCCCCGATGCCACCGGCGATTATACCAATAACTATAAGGATAGTGGGAGTCATGTTTGTGACGTTATCCTCAAGGTTTCGAGCTGGTATGAGATGCTTTTTAGAGCAAAGATCGTGATCAGTTCTGGCGCACGAGGAGGCACGTCGACAGATCGCCGACGTCTTCCTTATGAGCTTTTTTCGTTATCAGAATCATAATCAACACTTGGTAACACAATCTTAATTAATCTCAGATTTCCAGTTTCTACCTCAAGGGAAATAAAACTTACCTCTAGGATAGATAATAAGGCGCCGGTTGGCAATGGACAGTTCATAAAATTTTCAGGCGCCTACGCTAGGGTGCCGACATGAATTACACACGCCTCGCCATTTTAGCACTCTTCGTAAGCTCACTGGCCCCCACTCCCCTTGCCTATGCAGAAAACGAACTTAGCCAAACGCTCACGATAGAAGAAGTTGGAGCTTTTGAGACGAGCGATCGCGAGTGGATTTTAATAAAGAATAGAGGGAGCGAGGCTCTGGAGCTGCAAGAATGGCACTTTTGGGAACAAGAGACGAACCACGGCATAAACATCGTTGATGACCAGAGAATTATAGAGCCGGGAGCGACGGCGATCATCGCTCAGAAGGCAGATATCTTCAAAGAGACCTACCCTGAGTACACGGGCCTCCTTTTCGACTCAAGCTGGAGCAGCCTCTCGATGGACGGAGAGCTACTCGGCATGAGATTACCCAACGGTGAGCTCAGTGATGAGACTAACTATGGCCCGACTACGGAAAGTCACAGCCAAATTCGAGATGGTGAGAGCTGGAAGGCCCATCCTACCGGAAGCTCACTGCGCGACGCACCACAACCGTCAGTCCCTGACTCAACGTCAGCGACCGAAGCCGCGAAAACGCCTTCAACAAGCGACCCCACAGCTACCGAGGAGAAGACCACAACTACCCCACCGCCGAGCTTTAACAAGCCCACCGCGATAGTCACGGTCGAGAGCGGCCAGCTTACGGGGGCTGCCCCCTTCACACTCAACCTGAACGGTCGCGACTCATTTGATGCACACGACCAGCCGCTCAGCTTCTCCTGGGATTTTGGAGACAGAACCTACACGAATGCCCCCAATCCGTTTCCGCATACCTATAAAAACCCGGGCCGGTACCAGGTTCGCCTCCTGGTGAAAAACGCCGCTGGCGAGACGCATAGTGACGCTCGGGAGGTTGTGGTGCGGGGAAGCGATCAGGGTGATGCTCCAAGTGGGGCCCCTCTCACAAGTTCACACCAGATCTCTTCTCAGGGGATCAGCAGTGGTGGTGGCGCACCTATCTATCTTATTACCTATGTGGGACTGCCCCCCGCGGAAGCTCCGGCATCGACCATCTCCACAAAAAAGGTAACGCCCAAGAAGACGACCGGGCCGGAAGTGAGCTCTGAAAAAATCTCACTTGAGCAGGCCCTCAACGAGGCAGATAGCCTCCTGGCGAACTTTACTGAAGCGGAGGCCGATGAGGAGAAGGTAAAAAGTGAGAAGAAATCAGGCAGCAAGGCGAGCGGTTATTCAAATGGGGAGCTGTCGAGTGAGATTGAGATTAGTGAGCTCCTGCCCGCTCCGGACACAAAAAACGCCTCACCTCTTCTATCTGAGGAGTGGATCGAGCTTCATAATAAGGGAAGCGCCCCCGTCAATCTTGGCAACTGGCTACTGGCCGACAAGAGCAAGCTCAAAAATCCCTTTAAAATTCCGGACACACTTATTATCCCCGCCGGTGGGTACATGCTCTTCCACAAGGTCGACACGAAGATATCGCTCAATAATGACACGGACGCCATCGTCTTGGCAGACTTCACCGGGACGCCCATCGATGCCCTCAGCTATACCCAGGCCTCAAAAGGCAAAGCCTATGCAAAAACAGAGAACAAGACGACCGGCACATCTGCCTGGCGCTGGACCGAGCCCACACCGGGAGTCGCCAACATCGCTACGACTACGCTCCAGGGCTCGGTGAAACGCACGCCGG
>PFRX01000028.1 GCA_002788775.1 Candidatus Peregrinibacteria bacterium CG_4_9_14_0_2_um_filter_53_11
CCAGCTCGCGTACCGCTTTAAATGGCGAACAGCCATACCCTTGGGACCTTCTCCAGCCCCAGGATGCGACGAGCCGACATCGAGGTGCCAAACCGATTCGTCGATGTGAACTCTTGGAATCGATCAGCCTGTTATCCCCGGCGTAACTTTTATCCGTTGAGCGATGCCCTACCCACGTAGAGGCATCGGATCACTTTCGCCTGCTTTCGCATCTGCTCGACTTGTTGGTCTTACAGTTAAGCTCCCTTGTGCGAATACACGTCCAGCCTGATTTCCATCCAGGCTAAGGGAACCATCGCGCTCCTCCGTTACACTTTAGGAGGAAACCGCCCCAGTTAAACTCCCCACCAAACACTGTCCCCCGCTTCTTACACGGGGTTAGAGCCAAAATATGTTCAGGGTGGTATCTCAAGGTTGCCTCCACCACAACTTACGTTGTGACTTCGTAGGCTCCCACCTATCCTGCACAAAACATACCTCGACCCAATGTCAAGCTAGAGTAAAGCTGCACAGGGTCTTTTCGTCCTTCCATGGTTAATCGGCGTTTTTACCGATTCTGTAATTTCACCGGGCACTTTCTCGAGACAGTCTCCAAACCGTTCCGCTATTCGTGCGGGTCGGAACTTACCCGACAAGGAATTTCGCTACCTTAGGACCGTTATAGTTACGGCCGCCGTTCACCAGGGCTTAGATTCAGAGCGTAAACCCCTCCTCGTGACCTTCTGGCACTGGGCAAGCGTCGCCCCATATACATCACCTTGCGGTTTAGCATAGAGCTGTGTTTTTGGTAAACAGTCGCTTGGAGTCTTTAACTGCGCCCCGATTCCGCCTCGTAGAACGAGACAGTATCGGGGAAGGTTTATCCCGAAGTTACACCTGCTGTATTGCCGAGTTCCTTAAGAAAGTATTACCCGATCACCTTAGTATACTCAACCTGCCCACCAGCGTTGGTTTGCGGTACGGTAACCCTATTTTCTCGCCGCGAACATTTTCTCGACAGTTGAACCCTCCAGAATCGTCCCCCTTTCGGGAGGTATTTTGCATCGTACCTTGCGAAACCTGACGGATTTACCTATCAGGTCATAAGCTTAATACTTGCACCCACCATATTCATCGGCAGGCTCCAGTAGTCCATCTGTGTCCGTCCTCGACTAGCGCCACCATCAGAAACATAAGAATCCCTCCGCAAAGCGGAGTTCAAAATACGAGTCATCAGATCTTGCTCTGGCGAAAATAAAGTTGTATCCGAATATTAACGGATTATCCATCGATCTGGCCTTTCGGCCATGAACTTAGGACCGACTAACCCCAAGCCGATCGACGTTGCTTGGGAAACCTTGGGCTTTCGGTGACCAGAGTTTTCATCTGGTTTTAGTTACTTATACCACCATTCTCACTTCCCAACGCTCCACCCAACCTCACGATTGAGCTTCACAGCGGATGGGAACGCTCTCCTACCGCTTCAACATAAGTTGAAGCCCGCTTCTTCGGTTACAGATTTAAGCCCCGTTGGATTTTCGGCGCAAAATTGCATCGACCAGTGAGCTGTTACGCTATCTTTAAAGGATGGCTGCTTCTAAGCCAACCTCCTGGCTGTCTGTGCAATTTCACATCCTTTGCCACTAAAACTGTATTAGGGACCTTAGAAGGCGGTCTGGGCTGTTCCCCTCACGACCAATGGCACTTCGCTGTCACGGTCTGACTCCCGATCTACATAACGGTATTCGAAGTTTTTCACGGTTTGGTAGGTGTAGTGCACCCCCTAGCCGAAAAAGAGCTCTACCCCCGCTAATAAAACGATCGAGGCTAGCCCTAAAGCTATATCGGAGAGAACCAGCTATCTCGGGGTTCGATAGGCATTTCACCACTACCCACAGCTCATCACCCCATCTTGCAACATGAGTGTGTTCGGACCTCCCCCACCTGTTACGGCGGGTTCATCCTGGCCATGGGTAGCTCACCCCGTTTCGGGTCTAGTGCATGGGACATAGGCGCATTATTCATACTCGCTTTCGCTACGGCTTCGCCTATAACTGGCTTAACCAAAGCCCCATACAGCTAACTCGGTGGTCCGTTCTACAAAAAGTACGCCACAACCCCACAAGTGAGGCCGTGACTTGTTATAAGAAGAGAGTTTCAGGATCTATTTCATTCCCCTATCAGGGGTACTTTTCACCTTTCCCTCGCGGTACTAGTTCACTATCGATCTTTTGCTCTATTTAGCCTTGGAAGGTGGTCCTCCCAGATTCGGGCCGGATTACACGTGTCCGACCTTACTCAGGATACTCCTCGGTCACTTACCTTTTCGACTACGGGGCTATTACCCGCTTTGGCCGTCCTTTCCAGGTTCGTTCGTCTAAGGTTCGTGAATCCTAAATGGAGTCCTACAACCCCTCACCGAAGTGAGGTTTGGGCTGTTCCCGTTTCGCTCGCCACTACTAAGGGAATCTCTATTGATTTATATTCCACAGTTACTAAGATGTTTCAGTTCGCTGTGTGTCCCCCCCTTATAAATAAGGGGCAATCCGACATGACTCGGATTAGGTTTCCCTATTCGGAAATCCTCGGCTCAATGGGTGCTTGGCTCCCTCACCGAGGCTTATCGCAGCCTGCCACGTCCTTCATCGGAAGCAAAAGTCTAGGCATCCACTCTCTTCTCTTTCTTACTTATTCCAGTTATCAGTACCTCTTCTATGGGCAAGCCCACAGGGCTGGTAAAGATAAAAACGCCTTTAACTAGCAATTGCTAGAAAAATACATATGCCGTTCTGTCAAAGATCTGTGCCGTCAAATTAGCTTGTTCATTATAGTGAGACAAAACCCCAAGTCAATGTCTTTTTTATCTTATTTCAATCTGGTGGGATGAAAAGCTCGCAAAGCAAGAGACGAGCCTAGCAGTAAGCCATTTCTTTATAGTTGACGTAGCGCCTAATTTATTTAATTAACGAGACTTCTCATCCGAAGAAGGGACCGAAAATACTCGATATAAGAGACTGCAGCGTCCCGAAGGCGAACATGATCGAGAGGAATGAGAGAAGCAGTCCCATAAGTAACAGCCCGGTGTAGGTGCCGCCCGGGCCGAAATACTTTTCGAAGGCCGCGATGTCGCCAATGGCACGCTTGATTGGTTCACGCTTGACGACGATAACCAGTCCGAGTGTGAAGCCGACTAGACCGAGGAGGTATCTCATCTTTTATTTTGGAGTAAACGGAACTAGCTACTGCTTAGCGTAAAGCTGAATCGTAACTGCTGTGCCGGGGGACTCTACACCATGATAGACAACTCCATCTCGAACAGTAACGCCTAGTGTGAGTAGCGGCGGGACCTCATCGAAGAGCGTTTCGGGACCTATACAATCGAAGTAGGAAGTCGAATTTCCCATTCTGGCCATGCTACACTCAAAACTTCTGACATTCTCATCCGCTATATTTGCGATAGACCTTTTCGATTTATAAACGGCCTTGAATGAGCAGCCATGCTCAAGGAGATACTGCAGCTTGTCATAGGTCATATCCTTACGTATCTGTACGCCCCCACCGTTACCATCAGGGGAAGATATCCAAGTTTTGTCGAGGATCTGAAGCCACTGTGCGGGGCAGGCTGGACTCTGAGCAGTGAGACGGCCAGTCTGAAGATCTCCCCTGCCATAATAACCAGCAGTGATTATAAGGGCGAGGACGAGGGCACCAACGGCCCAAGGTTTTAGTGATTTTTTGTTCATTTTATTTTTTGTAATTGATACCTCGACAGAGTTATTATACCATATAATCTTCACCTTCACAAATCCCACCTAATAGTTCAACTCCCCAGGGGCCTTGCGTAAAATAAATAAAGTGTTACAATAGCGGTCTATGAAAAAAAATCTAGAGTTGATAGGTGGCGTGCGAGTTCCGAGCAGAGCAGCGGCGGCGAATCCCGGGAAGTACGCCAACAGAACTTATACACTGGAACCTGAGCATCTTGATGGTCGCAGGCGCGACATTAAAATGAATCTCTTTGCGGTGCTCCAGGCAGCGGCGGTTAACGGCACCAGCCTACTCGACAACGTCAAAGCCTTTTCAGCCCGCTTCCCCGGCCTTCTGGGCCGCACAGACTTCTGGGGCGGACTTAAGGACTACGTCACGCAACTCCTCCCCGATGAGCGAGAAGCATTACGAATACTCTTCGGCACTATAGTTCATGACATCCAAGAGAAAGGGCTGGCTCCAGAAATTGTTATGACCTCTTACCACTCAAGAATCAGTGAAGTACTCGAACGCGCTGCAGATGCTTATCGCCTTCGGGTCAGCCGCCAACATAGCGAAGTTGATGCCGACGGAGAGGATCAGACGGAAGTCGAGGGAGATCTACCCCGGATGGAAGCCCCACACGGTGGGCAAGAGGGAGTCGCTGCTTCGGAAGCGGTTATAGGCACAATACATGATGCAGTTCAAACTACGATCTCAGATGGCCTCCTGATTGACGTTGTCGATGACCTCGCTCTGATCAATAGCTTGCTTGCCGAAGGCGCCGGCATGGGGTCTCCTGCTCTGGCGAAATCCCCCGAAGACTTTGCACGACGTATCTACCGCATCGAAAAAGCATGTGATGGTATATCCGGCATACTTGATCTCCCGGGAGCTCCACTCCCTTACGCACTCTGCCGACATTTTCGTTCAGAACTTACAGATCGTTGGAAAGTCCTAGAGAGCCAGCGCTACAGAAGAGACTCCTACGAAACCAGCGAGGAGCTTATAATAACCGGTGGGCAGGCCGCTCACTTTCTGGCGGCAGAAAAAATCGCCCCCCTCCTTGAAAGGCTCCGGCAGCATGAGGCCAATGCCGGGGATTAAGGGCGCAGAAGCACAGGGAGTTGCCCGTCAACCCTAACGCCTCTTACTCTTCTTCGCCTTAGGATTGTAGTCGAGGCAGAGACCAACCCAGTACGAGAGCTCCTCGTCAGCATCGACTCCCTCAGCTTCAACAAAAACAAACCCCTTCATAGGACGGCCGGTAAAGTTCATCTCGTGGCAGCCCTTCCTTTTGAGTGAGTCCTCGTATATCTCTGGATCAATCCGCGCCATGAGTTTGTCATCGATAACTCCCAGGCACATCTTCTCCTTAACCATGAAACAGAGACCGCCCATCATCTTTTTCTCCTCAAAAAGTACATGTTTTCCGTCCAGAAGTCGGCCTATGCGATCTGCCAGGTGTTCATCGTAGGACATGAAGGTTGCGTAGTTTTTAATGGTGGAGGTGATGGGATTCGAACCCACGACCCTCTGATTGCAAATCAGATGCTCTAGCCAACTGAGCTACACCCCCACAAGCGGACATTTGCAGACCTATTTTATTCAAATTAAAAAAAAAGTATAGTTTTTTCATATGGATCAGAAAAATCAAAACCCGGCACGGAGAGAGGCGAGCCCACTACAACGGGCGATAACCTTTCTGCGCTGGGCTTATGTCGGACTCCCCTTTTTCCTGATCACCGGCTTAATCGACTACCGCTTCCATAACTATCTCTGGCCGGCCGCCGACCGCCTGCGGCCTCTCAAGCCCCTCTTCCTCTTCGATTTTTTCAGCGCCTATGACGGCTACGCTCTACTTCTTCTCGCGGTCGGCGGCCTGGTTGGCGCTGCATCTCTCATCGTGAACAAAGGACTCAAGCCGGGGAGAGCTGTCGGCTGGCTCAAGAATCTCCGCCCCCGCTGGCTCTACCTTGCGGCACTTCTTACACTTCTTGGCGTCCTCAGTAGCTACTTCCTCACGACTCCGATCGAGCCGCGAATTCACTCCTTCCGCTGGTATGCCGGCCTCCAGTTTGTCCTACCTATCGCAATCTTTTTATTGGGGAGCCTCATAATAAGGGAAGAGCGCTGGCGGAGGCGCCTCCTCGTTAGCTGGATGAGCTGCTTCGGCCTCCTTGCTCTGGGCGGGATCGGCGAGTTCTTCACGGACCTTCTTCCGGGCGTTAATAAAGACTTCCTCGGTCGTCTGGTCTGGCCTTATATCGATCCCTTCGTCCCGAACAAGCCCGAGAGCGCAAACTGGCTCTCGTATCTCTTTGCTCCTACCTTTTTGATAGCACTTACCGAGCTCACCCGCCGACTCAAGAAAGGTAGGTCGATTATCCTGGAAGCCGGAGTGGCACTCAGCTCGCTCATGGCACTACTTCTGACCCAGTCCTATGCGGGGATCGGGGCAGTGGCGATCGTAGCAACGCTCTGGCTCTTCTGGCAGCTCGGGCGAAAGGGGAAGATCATACTGGTAATCGGCGTGCTGCTGGTTGGAGTTGTTGGAATAGCCACCCAGTATGACTCTCCAAAATTTCAGATTCTTCTGGGCAACTATAAAAAGGAGAACTCAGTTGAGCGCCGTGCCCAGATCTACACGGTGGCAGTGGGGATGCTCCGCGAGGATCCCATAGCTGGTATCGGCCCAGGGAACTTCCAGAGTAGTTTTAAGGAAAAGATGTCAGACTTTCTTGAAGCGCCCATCCCCAATGAGGAGGTCCCCCCTCATCCACACAACCTCATCCTCTACTTTTGGAGCGAGCTCGGAGTCTTGGGGCTTTTGGCACTGATCCTCATTTATAGTGGAACATTGGGCGAACTTTTACTGAAACGCTCAACCGCTGCAGTTGTCGTCTCGTACCTACTCATACACGGCCTAGTGGACGTTCCGTATGGATTAGGAGAGACATCGACAGTCTTCTGGCTCACGCTACTGCTTGTCGTCATAAGTTACCGACAAGAGTTATCCGACAAGAATTGACCGGCCCATTTTTAAAGCGCACAATACAAAGCCCATGACACCCTACGACAGGAAGACCGGCACACTCGACAGATTTGCGGCACTGAAAAAGAATTTTTCGGCAGGAGATCATGCCCCCGAGAGCATTGTTCAGCGTCTTAAAGATGCGACACTTCTCTTAGAGGTTATCGCTGAGATCAATTTACTGATGGGCCGCTCCATGAGGTTCGACCTTTTTTGCCAGGCCATCGCCGAAGTTTTGGGCAAGCGGTTCGAGTTCAAACTTATCCATATCTGGATAAGGCAGGAGCAGAAGCCGGATATCCTCGAGCTGCTCACACCCGAACTCCCCGGAGAGCATAGAACCGTCTCAATATCTCAGGGAATTATCGGAAAGACCACGCGCGCCGGTAAGACCGTCTTCCTTGAGGATGTCCATACGGATCCCGACTACATCTCAGCTCGGGAGGAGACCAACTCCGAGATCTGCATTCCCCTTAGATTCGACGACCGAATAATGGGTGTCCTTAATATTGAGGCCGGGACGAGCGATGTTCTGAAAAAGTACCTTCCTCTTTTGGAAGTCGTCTCAGAAAATCTCTGCCACTCACTTCGTGTCGCCTACCTCCGAGAGACTGAGGAGCGCTTCAAAAATCTCGTAGAGAGCATGACCGAGGCGGTCTGTGTTATTGACCACGAGAAGCGCATCGTCTATGCGAATAACTCACTCCTGAGAATCTCAGGATGCAATCTTGAGGAGCTGAAAAACCAGAAACTAACCCGTCTGCTCCCCAAAGTTAACGACACAAATCAGCGAGACGAGGGCGCCCTAGATGCAATGAGAGAGCTCAAGCTCAGCGCTAAGAACGGCGAAAAAATTCCCGTCATAGTTAACTCAGTACCCTTTGAAAACAGCCTAAGCTTTAACGAAGGCGGCCAGATCATAACTATGACCGACCTTCGCTCGCTACGCTCCACAGAGAAGCGCCTTCAACAGACCGAGCAGTTCCTGGCCTCGATAACGCAAAACTGCCAGGAGGCCATCGTAGGTCTGGATGAGCACGGAGTCATCCACAGTTGGAATGTCGGCGCAGAGCGCATGTTCGGATATAAGAGCCAGGAGGTTATCGGCAAGTCCACCCACATTATTATTCCCGAAGATCGAATTGAGACAAATGAGATTCAGTCGATTATCCGTGAGGCACAGGAGAAGAGCTACGTTCGCAACTTTGAGACGGTCCGCCTCCACAAGAATGGCAAGCCAATACTGATATCACTTACAATGAGCGCGATTTACGACCGCAAGGATCGGATCATCGGACTTTCCGCACTCTACAGAGACATTACCGCACAGAAAAAGTGGGAGCGGGAGATCCAAGATCGCTTTGAAAAGATGCAAGAAGCCTATAGGGAGATGGGCAAACAGCGCCGCTATATGGACTACCTCTCCGAGATGATCTCGATCGCCTCCACTCCGGGCGTTACCCAGAAGCAGATAGCGAGCTTCATCGTCAATGCCGTCTTGATGATATCGCGTTCGGATGCTGCCACGATTCGGCTGCTGAACCACTCAACAGGCAAGCTGGTTCTGACGGCTCAGTCGGGCGTGACTGAGGACTGGGCGAGCAAGAAACAGATACCCTATGCCGGCAGCTTGCTTGAGCAGGCGGTGCAGAGCAGCACTCCACTGAAAATTCTCGACATCGTAAACAATCCCCACTACGTCTCCCCCTCGCTTGCACGAAAGAACAATCTCCGCTCGGCCTTGGTCATACCCCTGGAGTGCAAGAACTATATTCTTGGCTCACTCACACTCTACCTTTCACAAGAGGGAAATCTCAGCCTGCTGGATGACGAGTTCATAACGATCTTCTCTCAACAGGCGGCAGTTGCTCTCAAGCTAGTTCTGAGTTAAAACGTCCAGTGAAATAAGTTGCCAAAGTCAGCTGAATCTAGTAGACATGAGCTAATGAAAACCTTCTCAAAACGTATGGCTCACCTTGGAACGGAGAATGCTTTTTCCGTTATAAGCAAAGCCAAAAAATTCGAGCACGAGGTTCTTGAGCCACAGGGCAAGAAGCTCATTTATCTCCAAATCGGTGAGCCGGCTTTCGACACGCCTGACAACATCAAGCAGGCAGGAATTCGAGCCATCCAAAATAACGAGACCCACTATACGGCCTCCCCGGGAATCCCAGCGCTCCGTGAGGCTGTGGCACAGGTTGCCAGCCGACAGGCCTGCGTCGAGTACCAGGCAGCGGATGTCGTTGTTATGCCCGCTGCGAAGTCGGTCATTTTTCATATGATAAACGCTCTCATCGATCCAGGTGATGAGGTCATCGTTCCAAACCCCGGCTTTCCCATTTACGAGTCGGTAATAAACTACCTGGGTGGAACACCCGTCCCCCTGCCTCTTCTGGAGGAAAAGGATTTCAACTTCTCACTCGAGGAGCTCAAATCGCTGATTACGCCAAAGACCAAGATGATTATTATCAACTCGCCCCAGAATCCAACGGGTGGAGTTCTCACTCGCGAGACACTTGAGGGTATGGCCCAGCTCGCAAAGGAGCACGACCTCTGGGTCCTCTCCGATGAGATTTACGACAAGATTCTCTATGAGGGCGAGCACGTCTCAATAACCTCGTTTGAGGGAATGCCTGAGAGAACTGTTATTCTGAACGGCGTCTCAAAGGCCTATGCGATGACCGGCTGGAGACTGGGCTGGGCGGTCACTAAGAATGCCGAGATGGCGAGTTACCTGGAGCAGCTCATTATCAACGACACCTCCTGCACCGCCGCGATGATTCAGCACGCCGGCCTCGAAGCACTCACCGGCCCACAAGACGCCGTCACGACCATGAAGAATGAGTATCAGACACGCCGCGACCTTCTCGTCTCACTTGTGAACGAGGTTCCCGGCTTTAGCTGCCGCTCTCCGAAAGGCGCCTTCTACCTCTTTGTAAATGTGAAACCAATTCTCGCGAAACTTGGAGTAAACAGCTCTGAGTTTGCAGACATGGTAATGCGTGGAGCAGGAGTGCTGCTGCTGCCCGGCACCGCCTTTGGTGCTCACGGGGAGGGCTACATCCGCTTCTCATACGTCGCATCCGAGGAGAATATTCGAGAGGGTCTTCGCCTGATCAAAGACTACGTATCGAGCATTTACAGCGACTAGGCATCTCACTTTTAACCATCTAACTTTCGTTCAGCCATGGCTAACATTTATGTAACACGCGAGATTCCTGAAGGTGGACTAAAGCTCCTTCGCGAGAAGTTTGGGGAGTTCGAGATGAATACCGAGGATCGAGTCCTCTCACGGGCTGAGCTGCTGGAAAAAGTTCGCGGACGTGATGCCGTCCTCTCTCTACTGACAGATACTATAGACGCGGAGGTTTTCGATGCGGCCGGACCACAGTGTAAGATATTCTCAAACTACGCGGTTGGCTTCAACAACATAGACCTCGCAGCCGCCTCTGAGCGGGGCATCATGGTGACCAACACACCCGGAGTTTTGACCGAGGCGACCGCTGACCTGGCGATCGCACTGATGTTTGCCTGTGCTCGAAGCATTGTTGAGGCTGATGAGTTTATGCGTGGCGGGAAGTTCCAGGGCTGGGGCCCCATGATGTTCTTGGGGCAGGAGGTCACCGGACAGACCCTCGGCATCGTCGGAGCGGGACGCATCGGCTACAACGTGGCGTTAAAAATGGCGAAAGGATTTGGCATGAAGATTCTCTACGTGGACATGAGCCAGCAGGAAGAGCTGGAGCGAGAGACGGGTGCCCGTCGGGTTGAGCTCGATGAGCTGCTCCGCGAGAGTGACTTTGTCTCACTCCACGTCACGCTCAATCCCTCAACTGAGCACATGATTAATGCTGAGAAGCTCGCTTTGATGAAGCCAACAGCTATTCTAGTCAATACCGCGCGCGGACCCGTTGTTGATGAGAAAGCTCTTGTCGAGGCGCTTCAGCAGAAGAAGATCTTTGCAGCTGGTCTCGATGTTTTTGAGAATGAGCCGGCAATGGCTCCGGGACTCGCCGAGCTCAAGAACGCCATTGTCGTTCCCCACATCGCCAGCGCGACCATGTGGACACGAACGCAGATGGCGGAGATTGCCGCACGCAACCTCATCTCAGCTCTTGAAGGGCGGACACCTGAGTTCTTGGTTAATGCCGAACAGCTTGGAAAGGCATAGTTTCCCTCCACTCGAATTAAGATCTAAGGTAGGCTGTACCTGTGCATATTACTACGCGAAAACGTCTTCTCGATACTATCTCTGATCTGACGCTACGGCGGCGAGCTTTTTTGCTGGACCTCGTTGAGGAGGTCTTAGACTCAGTCTCCCCGGAAAAGCTGCTTCAGCCTCATCTAAAAAGTATCGCAGTGGAGGGTTTTGAGCGTTTTGCTCTTTTTGCCGTCGGAAAGGCAGCTCGTGCAATGAGTGAGGCAGCTCTCAACCTCCTCCCCCGGAAGCCCGATCTGATCTTCCTCGCGGATGAGGGGCACCCACTCCCGACGGAGGCGGGCCTCGCGAAAACGGCGGCTCTCATGAGGGGAGCTGAGAGCCTTGGTGAGCGTGATGCTGCCCTGGTCCTGATCAGTGGAGGTGGCTCTGCCATGCTTACCTCACCGGCCGAGGGGCTCACCCTCAGCGACCTGGTCGAAACAAATACCCTTCTCCTCGCCTCCGGAGCGACAATAAACGAGATAAATTGTGTCCGCAAGCACCTCTCGAGGGTCAAAGGCGGACGACTCGCAGAGCTCATTGCTCCGGCTCAGACGACCGGACTCGTAATCTCGGATGTTGTGGGCAATGACCTGAGCTCGATCGCCTCGGGTCCCCTCTCTCCCGATCCGACAACCTTTGAGCAGGCCCTCGCGATTGTTGAGCGTTACGGACTCAAGGTGCCAACGGCGGTTCGCCAGTATCTTGAGCGGGGCCACCATGGTGCTGAGGAGGAGACACCCAAGCCCGGCTCTGATATCTTCGCCAAAACCAAGCTGACTATCGTCGCCGATCACAACACGGTTGTTCAGAAGACGCTCGAGGCGGCGCGGCGGCGGGGAGTCAGCGCGATTGTTCAGGACTCCCCCATCAGCGGAGAGGCTCGCCAGGCGGGTGCACAGTTTGCAGCCGCCGCCGCGCCGGGAAGTCTCACCGTAGCAGCAGGAGAGACGACAGTTACCTGCACAGGCAGCGGTAAGGGCGGGCGCAACCAAGAGTTTGTCCTGGGTGGACTCGATGCACTCCCCGAAGATGCCACCCTCCTCTCACTCGGCACCGACGGAATAGATGGAGTATGCCCAAAAGAGACGGCGGGGGCTCTCATTGATAAGGAACTCGCCTCCACGGGCCCCTCCCCCACACCCTACCTGAACAACAACGACTCCTACCACTATTTCCAAAAAGTCGGTGGCTTGATTATCACCGGCCCAACAGGCAACAACTTGGGCGATCTAGCCCTGATCCTTAGAGATTAAAGGAAGTATTTGTGAAAAAATGTTTTTTTGTTATACTCTGGTGGCAAAAAATGGGCGGTTAGCTCAGTTGGTTAGAGCGCGACACTGATAATGTCGAGGTCGGAAGTTCAAATCTTCCACCGCCCACCAGTCCTTCCTCTCTCAGAGCTTTTTGTCGTGCTCTAACCCCGAGCACACAGTGCGAGGGCGAGCAAGCGAAGGATCCGGCTCTGCCGGTCCTGAGCACCGCGAGCGTACAAAACAACCGCGCGACACTGATAATGTCGAGGTCGGAAGTTCAAATCTTCCACCGCCCACCAGTCCTTCGCTCTGCGAGCTACGGCTGGCACGGCCGTAAGTGAGTAGCGAAGGTGTGCTTGTACGTCGTAACGAAGTGAAGACTGACATTTATGTGCTTAAACAATAAGATGTACTACGTCTATATTATTCAAAGCATAAATAATTCAGATGAATTTTATACGGGCTTTTCAGAAAATATAGATAGCAGATTAGAGGATCACAACAGCGGAAAATCTCTTCATACCAGCAAATTCAGACCCTGGAAGTTAGTTTACTATTGTGCCTTTGAGGAGAAGATGAAAGCCCTAGATTTTGAAAAATACCTAAAAACTGGTTCCGGAATAGCGTTCAGGAATAAAAGACTAAAATAAAGGACTGGCGAGATTCGATGGCGGAGCCCTTCGAAACCTTTGGCGATGGAGGTCTCTAGACGTGAAGCGCGGCAAGCACGGCCTCCCTAAGGGAACCAACACCTCCCCCGTGCCTCTTTGATTGCGGCATCTCCTCAGCCTTTATTCTGGGGATAGGCCCGGTCGTAGGTCGTCTGATAGGATCCGTCCTGTGGGGGGTGTGGACCTCACGCCGAGCTTCTTCAGTGAGAACCTTGCTCAGTCGCGAGAATTGGTTGCTTACTAACCCACGCACCACTGCCTGCCTCCTTTCAAGACGACTGCCGGCGTTAGTTGGGATTACCAGAGAAAAAACCGCACCACTCGTGCCATCCGTTCTATTCGATAGACGAACGATCCCGTCATTCATACCGGCCGCCTCATCCGCCATGTGAAGGCCCAGCCCGGTACTTCCGCGCATACTGCGACCACTGTCTAGAAGAAGAACAGAAAGTGAGTCGTCGTGGTGATCCCCGCTATCCCGAACCTCATCTGCAGCGTCTGCTGGGAGGCTCTCCGATTCCGGCTGAGGTGGATTGGCGAGCATGGTGACCACCTCCATAGTTGTAAGATCTCTGAGTGGCCGTGAACTTAAAGCGGCCCTATCAGCAACGGATCTTAGCAAACGAGAGTAATTAATGCCTCTGCCCGAGTCCAGAATCTCCACCATTAGAACTCCATTGGTATTCGTGACATTTACTTCCAGGGCCAGGGGGCTATCGTCCCAATCCGAGGTCAGTGAGCTATCCCTTGAATTCGGGCGATTGTGCTGGAGTGAGAGCGCGTTACTGAGTGCGGACTGGAGCGCATAGATGAATGCGCTACGATCACCGTGGATTACAAGACCATCGGGGCAGTTGAGGAGGACCTCGCCCGGCTGAGCTGATCGAGCCTCACCTTCGGAAGCAGCCACCACTTCGTAACCGTAGGAACGAACGTAGGGACCGATGCAGCGCTCGAGTGTTGAGCGAATAGCCTCATTGGGAGTGAAGGCGGCTTGAATCGGATGATTTAGGAGAAGTCGTGCATTAAAGTCGAGGAGAGCCACAGTGACATCGTGAGGCCCCTCCATATAGCGGCTTACAGCTCTATAAGAATGTGCCGCATCATCAGGGTTTTTATCAAGGTCCTCTGCAACCACCTCGGCAGTTCGAAGAGTACGAATCCCCGCGCCCAGGTCATGGTCGAGACGCTTGAGGAGAAGTTCCGCCGGGTTGAGGGGCTCTTGCTCTCCAGATACCTCGGCCGTACCGGTCCAAGGCTTGCCTGCCCGATGAGACAGAAGCTGTTCAAGGGCCAAAAAAGACTGAACCAAAGCACCTGCGTTTCTTACATCTTTCAGAAAGGCAGCCCTCTCCTCAGCCCCAGTAAACGGGTTCGGGAAGGAGAGACGGTTCAGCTGCTCTGCGCAGAGCTCAAGATAGGCCGCTGCTGCAACCGAAAAGGCATCGGAGCGAACGTCCTGCTCAATGCTTAGAACCCTAAAATGCTCCCTCTGCTGAGCCGCGAGCACTTCGGACGAAAGGCCCGCATAGGCCGCGGCCTCTTTTGGCATAGAAAGTTCCGGGACATCGAGTTCCGCCACCACGTAGGCTGCAAGGAGCTCTTCCGGGGTGCGCTCCGTCCGGGCTGGTCCTGTTTCTCTTGAGTTCATATTTTGAAGGATTAGAGGCTACTGAATATCCTTTCTAAATCTGTAGCCGCGGAATTATAGTCATAAAAACTAGAAATGTCAATACTCCTTACCGGTCTTTATAATTGAGAGTATGAAGAGTACTATCAGAACTATGTTAAAAACGAATGAACCAAAACTCATACAACTCGCACTTCAGGGAAGCGTAAGCCACGCCGATGAGTTCCTTCCCTTTGAGGTGGGCCACGATGGGATGCCCTATGCACTTCCTGGGGTGGGCTCAATAACCTACAACGTCCGCGTCGGGGATCCCGCCTTCGGCTGGGCCTCTGACCACACTGAGCCGGGTGTCTCTTCCACATGCACCAATACAGAAAAAGCCTACACCCGAGGCTACAACTTCCTCGCCTGTGTCGGCAACGAGGTCCGCGTTCTAACAGGTGAGGCAAAGGGGGCGAAGGGTGTCGTCACCGGCACACACGGAGGCGTCGAGCACGTACTGATCGATTTTTCCCAGAAAGTCCTCGAGAAGCTCTCGATGGATGATAAGTTTCTCATCCGATCGCAGGGACAGGGACTCAGACTCCTCGACCACAGCACGATCAAGTGCTACAACCTCTCTCCCACCCTACTTAAGAAGATGCCCATAAAGGAGGGTACAAATGGAGTGGAAGTCGGCGTGACCCATATCATCCCCGCGGGAATCATGGGCTCGGGAATTGGCTCACTAAGCTGCACGCGCGGCGACTATGACATAACAACACAAGATCCTGACACGGTAAAAAAGTTCAAGCTCGATACGCTTAGACTCGGTGATATTATTGCGATCGAGGATGCGGACAACTCTTTTGGACGCTGCTATAAAAAGGGCGCGATCTCAATCTGCGTCGTTGCCCACTGCAACTCTTTCGTCGCCGGACATGGCCCAGGCGTGACTACTCTCATGACCTGCCCGGTTAAGGGTGTGATCAAGCCGGTACTCAATGCGAAGGCGAACATCGCTCAGCTCTTGAAGATCGGACGATACGAAAAATAAGCCCCCCCCCTAAGCGAGGTGGATCCTGGCTTTCTTCTGCCATCTACCAACCTCCTCCGGAACCTCCACCACCGGAGCTTCCTCCTCCGAACCCTCCAAAGCCTCCACCGAAGCCTCCCGAACCGCCTCGTCCACCCCAGAAGCCGCCCCCACTTCTAAAAAAGTCGGTGGGGAGTCCTTTCGCCTTCCGGGCAGCGTAATTGCGCGAGACTATAAAATCGAAGAGAGACCCCATTATTCCCAAGGCCATGGCACCCGTTATAACGCCGAAGAGCCCTGCAGAGAGGAAGGCGGCAACACCACCTCCGGCAGCTCCTCCCAGAACGCCACCCAGCCACCAGGACTTACTTCGCCCCAGAAAGCTCGCAAGCCAGCTCAGGAAGAAAAGGCCACCGTATATAAGGAAGACACTCAGCTCTCCTAGACCTCCGCCCGACGAGCCGGTCGCCCTATCGTTGGTGTATTCGCCGCGGGTCGCCTCCGTAATGGCCGTGATACCACTAGTCAAACCACCGGCAACGTCCCCGGCCTTAAAGTAAGGTATGACCTCATTTCTAATGATGGTACCCGTAAGACTGTCCGGTAGAGCCCCTTCAAGGCCACGGCCCACGTTAATGAAAATATCTCCACGCGCCGGAAAAGGGAGCCCCTCTTTTGGGCCCATGAGGATAAGAATACCGTTATCTCTCTCAGACTGACCGATCCCCCACTTTGTAAAGAGAGCTTGAGAGTAGTCGAAGATCTCGAGCCCCTCAAAGGATGGAACGATAGCCAGGGCGATCTGATTGCTGGTCTCATCCTCAAAGGCTTGAAGCTGAGCGGTGAGGGTCGCCTCTTCCTGAGGGGTCAGGATGTTTGCGAAATCATTAACAAAACCACCGGGCTTGGGAAGATCCAGTGCAAGTGCTGATGAGTAGACGGCGAAAAGAAGGCCGACTGCAACAAGTGAGTTAGCTGCGATTCGCATGAGACTTAGTTATTGAAATCGAACTCCACCGCTGGAGCCTCTTCGGCTCCTGTGACGGCCTCATAGCGAGCTCGCTCGCCAAAGGCGAAGAACGAGGCGATAACGTTACTGGGGAAGACTCGGAGCCTCTTGTTGTAGGTGTTGACTACCTCGTTGTAGGTCGTACGAGCAACCGATATACGGTTCTCAGTGCCCTCAAGCTGATCCTGAAGCTTCAAAAAGCTCTCGGAGCTCTTAAGCTGAGGGTAGTTTTCCACGATGACAAGGAGACGCGAAAGAGCCGACTCGGCTTGATTGATAGCACCAATACGCTCCGCGCTTCCCGAGGGAGCACCTGCATAACGGGTACGTGCATCAGCAAGATTCTGGAAGACGGTCTTCTCGAGGTCGGCAATTCCCTGAGCTGTCTTTACCAGATTTGGGATAAGATCAAAACGACGCTGGTACTGCACTTCTATGTCCGCCTGCGCCGTCTTAGCGTTTTCTTCAAGATTTATGAGTGTGTTGTATGTTGAAACAAACCACAATGCCATTACGACAAGTACTCCAAGTACGATCAGACCAATGATTTTGCCGGTTGAAAGTTTTGATGACATATGTGATTTGGTTAAAACCAGAACGCAATAGAGAAACCCCGCTTCACTCAGAGAGTGAAGGTCGACCTCTTCGGCACCTAAATGCCGAAGTGCCTTCCCCAGAAGGGAAGGAGTGTCTCTATAAAAAGAGGTATTCCATCCGCAGGTTCTCCTACGGATACCTTGTTACGACTTAGCTCCAGTCAGTGATATCGCCCTAAACCCCACGGACGTGGGGTCTTCAAGCGCTCCCACCTTCCATAGCTTGACGGGCGGTGAGTACAAGACCCAGGAACATATTCACCGCGCCATGGCTGATGCGCGGTTACTAGCGATTCCAACTTCATGAGGTCGAGTTGCAGACCTCAATCCGAACTTAGGCCGGTTTTAAAGGATTTGCTCCCCCTTGCGGGTTGGCCTCCCGTTGTACCGACCATTGTAGCACGTGTGTCGCCCTAGGCATAAGGGCCATGCTGATCTGACGTCATCCACACCTTCCTCCGACTTTGCGCCGGCAGTCTCCTGCGAAATTGCAACACAGGACGTGGGTTGCGCTCGTTTATGGACTTAACCAAACACCTCAAGGCACGAGCTGACGACGACCATGCAGCACCTGTCACCGAGTTCCTTGCGGCACTTTCACCTTTCGGCGAAATTCTCGGGATGTCAAGCCTAGGTAAGGTTCCTCGCTTATCGTCGAATTAAACCACATGCTCCACCGCTTGTGTGGGTCCCCGTCTATTCCTTTGAGTTTTAGCCTTGCGGCCGTACTACCCAGGCGGAGAACTTAACGCGTTAGCTTAGGCACAGAAGGGGTCGATTCCTCCTACACCGAGTTCTCATAGTTTACGGCGTGGACTACCAGGGTATCTAATCCTGTTTGCTCCCCACGCTTTCGTGTCTCAGCGTCAAGAAGTGCCCAGCAGGCTGCCTTCGCTTTTGGTGTTCCTCCGTGTATCTACGGATATTACCCCTACACACGGAATTCCACCTGCCTCTGCACTCTTCAGAGAATAGCAGTTTCGGGAACAAGCTTCGGGTTGAGCCCGAAGATTTTACCCCCGACTTGCTATTCCGCCTACACACGCTTTACGCCCAATGATTCCGGATAACGCTCGCACCCTCTGTCTTACCGCGGCTGCTGGCACAGAGTTAGCCGGTGCTTATTCCTAAGGTACCGTCAGAATTCTTCCCTCAGAAAAGGAGTTTACAACCCTAAGGCCGTCATCCTCCACGCGGTGTTGCTCCGTCAGGCTTTCGCCCATTGCGGAAGATTCCTCACTGCTGCCTCCCGTAGGAGTGGGGACCGTGTCTCAGTTCCCCTGTGGCTGGTCAATCTCTCAATCCAGCTACCCGTCATAGCCTTGGTAAGCCATTACCTTACCAACAAGCTGATAGGCCGCAGGCCCCTCCTGAAGCGCATTGCTGCTTTACTCTTACGAGACTATGGGGTATTAGCTCACCTTTCGGTGGGTTATCCCCCTCTTCAGGGTAGGTTCCAACGTGTTACTCACCCGTTTGCCGCTCGTCCGAAGACGCGCTCGACTTGCATGTGTTATGCACACCGCCAGCGTTAATCCTGAGCCAGGATCAAACTCTTCAAAAAGAAGAGTATTAAGTACAGGCTCTGCACTTAATAAATTTTCAAAAAAATAGGTTGGGTTTCTCTATTACGTTCAAGATTTAACGTGTTCACACTCAATTTTCAAAGAACGGAAGTTTCGGACCGGACATGCATAAACAGGTCCAGAGCAGTGAAATTCTAGCAGTGTATATCTTAAAGTCAACAAAAAAACTCAGACAAATGAAGATTGGCTCGCTGATCACCGGCTAACAGGTTAACGTTGGATCTTTTTACGGTTATGTCACTAAGCGGAACGTGCCCGGGAAAAGGAAATAAGCTATACTTTATGAAGTATAGCTTCTAACTATCTCATTAATAAATCCTATGCAAACACAGATACAGAATGGTCAGATCGGAGGCAGCCAGACGGGCGGGGCCCAGCAGATCACCGCATCACTCCTTATACCTACGGTCATCGAAAAGACCAATCAGGGTGAGCGAGCTTACGACATCTACTCGCGCCTTCTTAAGGATAGAATTATCTTTTTGGGCTCGGCCATCAACGACCAGGTTGCGAACTCGATCATCGCCCAGCTTCTCTTTCTTGAGAATGAGGATCAGAAGAAAGACATTATTATGTATGTACAGAGTCCGGGCGGACATGTAACGGCGGGGCTCGCCATTTATGACACGATGCAGTACATCAAGCCGGACGTTGTTACTGTCTGTATAGGTATGGCCGCCTCGATGGGTGCCGTCCTTCTTACGGGGGGAGCTACGGGCAAGCGTTTCTCACTCCCCAATGCCGAGATTATGATTCATCAGCCGCTCGGAGGTGTTGAGGGCCAAGCTTCAGACATCGCCATTCATGCCGAACACATCCTCCGCACAAAAGACCGTTTAAATAACATCATTGCAAAACACTCGAAGCAGAAGTTGTCCAAAGTTGAGAAGGATACCGATCGTGATAACTTCCTGACGGCGGAGCAGGCACTCTCGTATGGTCTTATCGACAAGATCATCGAGAAGCACCCGGCTGCCATTTAATAGCGATCCAAGCTGAATACGAGAACTACTATGCGCCGCATTGTCATACTCACAGCAACCTTGGGTGGTCTTGTCCTGGGAGGGATCTTCTATCTGACCATAGCGATTTACAGCATGGCAGCTCTCGACCGTGCAGCACCTGCTGATGCCATAACAGTTCTGGGAGCAGCCCAGTACGACGGCAGACCCTCTCCCGTGCTTGAAGCCCGCCTAGAACATGCGCTCGCCCTCTATAATAAGGGGCTCGCCCCTCTTATAATTACAACCGGAGGAAAGATCGAGGGGGACCGCTTCACTGAGGCTGAGGCGGGGAAGACCTACCTTGTTGAACATGGAATCCCGGAAAGTGCGATCCTTATGGACCAGGATAGCCTGACGACAAAACAGAACCTCTCCCGCGTCAAGGAGATCATGAATGAGAACCGTCTGGTCTCAACGATTATAGTCAGCGACCCCTTCCATATCTACCGGGCGACCTTGATCGCAAGTGACCTGGGGCTAACGGCACTCCCCTCACCGACCCGTACCAGTCCGATAGCGGAAAACCGTTGGCTCGAGTTTGAGTTCGTTATGCGCGAGGTCTTCTTAACCATCTCGCACCTCCTCTTCGAAGCCTAGTAATCTGCTATATCTGCTTTGTCATATCAAAGAGGCGCTCGGCGTACTCTACAATGTGACCGGCGATGTCCAGCTTGGTAGCGCCCGTAATTCCACGCAGTCCCGGATTGGCATTCACCTCTAAAATTTTAGGACCTGTTGCAGTACGAATAAGGTCGACGCCGGCGACCGAGAGTCCCAAGATTCTGCTCGACTCAATGGCCATGATCGTCTCCTCCGGAGTAATCTCAATCGCAGTTGCACTTCCCCCTATCGCAACGTTTGCGCGGAACTCCCCACGACGTGCCTTGCGCTGCATGGCGGCAATTACCTTACCATCAACCACAAAGACTCGAAGGTCTTTCCCCTTCGCCTCACGAACATACTCCTGGATCAGAACGTGGTTGCGCTGATTCTCGCTGGGAGGACCGACAAGGTCGAGAATAGAACGAAGCGAGCGCGGAGACTCAATAATCGAGACGCCCGAGCCAAAGCTCCCCTGAGCCAGCTTGATGATCATGGGGAAGCTACCGAGCTCCTTTATTGCAGCATCAAGATAGTTCATATCGGTGACGACGAGAGTTTTAGGCACGGCGATGTTGGCGTGAGCCATGACCTGAATGGTACGGAGCTTGTTCTTAGCTCGTGCGATGGCAACGGAGCTGTTATAGAGACGGACCCCCATGAGCTCCATCTGCTTAACGAGGGCGAGATGAAGATCGATATTACTCAGGATATTCGCACTTACAATAAGTACGTCCGGTGGAATAAAGCGCTTACTCCGATAGAGAAGGCCCGGCCTGCTATTATAAAAAGTATACTGGAAGTCATTAGAGTAGTAGATGCGAGCCGCATGCCCGCGGGCTAGTATCGCCTTTTTCACGAGCTGACTAGAATAAAGCGACTCCTTTGATACCTTAGTTTTGGTGCCGAAAAGAAGAATTCCGATTTTCATAGAATCGTGGGCGGTAAAAGCCCGTGCACATTCTACGAACCCCGCTCCAAAATGCAAGGAAAACTCTGCTGTCATCGAAAAAGTGCTTGGAGTATACTCTGAATAATGAGTGCACTAAGAAAAGGATCAACCATCCTACTGCTTGTTTTGAGTCTGTCGGGATGCTTCGGTGGGGGTGATTCGGCTGAGACGCCGGCACCCGATGGCTACACCTTTTTTGAGAATGAGGAGTTCCAGATCGCACTCCCCACTGAGTGGGAGATACTCGACCCCGGAATGCTTTCCAGCTCCGTCGAGCCGACAACGGTCCTTGTGGCCCGAAGCAATCTCCGCGATCCTATCTTCACGGCAAACATCGTAATCCTGAAAAATCCCCTTGACCCCTCACCGGAGGGCCAGGCTCAGATTTCAGCTCGAGATTACGCCGGGGCCCTGCGATCAAAGCTCAAGGACACGCTCAGCAACTATCGCGAACTCACCGCCGAGGAGGTAACGGTTCCCGTTGGAGACACTCAGGTGCCGACGCTGTTTACTCAAGTTGAGGGGCGGCCTGCAAGTGAGACTGACATAAAAAACTACACCCACCTCAGCGTCGTTGTGGGCGATTACGCCTACATTGTTGTCGGAGCGGCACGAGCCGATGCCCCGGTTGAGGGAACGCTCGACAAGATCCAGTCTGCAGTCCGATCACTCAAGATTAACTAGGCCAGCCAAAAATCTCGCGGGAGCTGTCCGCGAGCCGAGACTAGGCTGGTATTTTTCATGGTGGGCGAGCCGGGGCTCGAACCCGGGACCATCTCCTTAAGAGGGAGTTGCTCTACCAGCTGAGCTACTCGCCCACACCTACGATCCACAGTATTAGAACAAAAAATCTGCGAAAATGCAATTACTCATTTACCACATTTTTTAAAAACGAGACAAACCCTTTACCTAAAACTAGTTGACGATTTTTCGAAAGTTATGTAGAGTGACACCAATATATTTTAACGTACGATCTATGGCCTATTCTCATACCAACTCCCGTGGACAGACGTACTATCTCCACTCAAAGAAGGTAACACTTCGTGGAGGACGTGAGCAGACAATTTTTTACTTTGCACGCGACGAGCGTCCAGAGGCACTCGACTCGGTCCCTGAGGGATACCAAGTTGTAGAAAACAAGAAGACAGGCCTACCAATGCTCAAGCGTGCAGCATAGTGCGATGCCTTGATTCTTAAAAGGTCCCCAGCAATGGGGGCCTTTTTTTTGTTTTAAATATAGACGACTACCTAGCGCTCACGGTATGCTGCACAGGTATTTAACGAGGGCGCCCGGGTGGTGGAATGGTAGACACGCGAGACTTAAAATCTCGTCTCCTTATGGAGGTGTGGGTTCGAGTCCCACCCCGGGCACCATTCTGATTCAGTAGACTCCCCAGTTAACGACTTCTCTTCACAACCTCCCCTCGCTTAGGGTATGCTACGCCCGATACGAAAGTTCAACTCCCCTGAGGCCGCGTAGCCAAGCGGTTAAGGCAGCGGTTTGCAAAACCGCCATGCGGCGGTTCGAATCCGCCCGCGGCCTCCAGAGTTGAGACTCGTACCTCGCCAGAAATCGATGGTTTTCCTTGTGGGGAAAAGCGGGTACAATAATCTTACTTAATTTAATAAAAATCACCTCTATGTATACTACTTCAGTTGCGCTCTCTTTACTCTGGATGCTCCTTCATGGAATCTTTGGTGTTCTCGTCTTGGCGGGCCTCGTTAGTGCCATCATCTGGATGGTTCGCTTTGCAAAGAAGGAGATGCTCGTGAAGATTATGCGCTGGGCCCTTGCGGTTGGACTCATTGGAATGGTCCTCATGGCGGTACTCATCAGCTTCTGGGGGTGGGGACTTGGAGGTGGTAGCGGCTTTCACTCTCGCATGATGTGGGGCGGTGATGGATTTGGCGTAATGGATAATAAGACCCTTCAGCAGATGCAGGACGTCATGAATAACCAGAATAACTAACTCGCGCCATGAAAACTATAAAAAAAGGATCATTTTCCCTCAGGAATGTAAATCTGTGGATGATCAGCACGCTCCTTCTGGGAGGCATTGTTGTCGGCTATACCGCCGGTGGGCTTACTCCGACACCTTGGACGAGTGGAGCTAGTGTGGTAGAGGCAACTCCGAGTGAGGCACCACAAAGGCAGATTCAGATTCAACCCGTTACCGAGGAAGATAATGTTCGGGGCAGCACAAACCCAATCATAACACTAGTTGAGTACTCCGACTTTGAGTGCCCCTACTGCAAGAGCTTTCACGAGACGATGAAGTCGATTATTGCAGACTACGGTGACTCGGTTCAGTGGGTCTACCGCGACCTGCCCATTGACTCTATCCACTCAAAAGCACGAACTGAGGCCGAGGCTGCGGAGTGCGCCGGTAAGCAAGGAAAGTTCTGGGAGATGGCTGATGCTATCTTCGCCGTAACACCGTCCAACGACGGCCTCGATCTGGCACTCCTACCCGAGCTTGCACGGGAAATCGGCGTTGATATGGATGAGTATTCTCAGTGTGTTGAAGAGCGCCAGACGCAGCAGCGTGTTGAGGATAATATCCGTGACGCCGCTCAAGCGGGAGCCACCGGAACACCGTTTAATGTGGTAATGGCAGAGGGAGAGCTCATTCCTGCTGCCGGGGCCCTATCAAAGGCTCAACTGGTTCAGTTTATCGAGGGAGTTCTCAGCCGAGCAGAAGCTCAGTAGCTCAATGAAACAGAGTAACTTCGGCCACGATCAGTAGACTCTCCGTCGTCTGATCGTGGCCTTTTTTTATGAATAATTTATGAAAAATACCTGCGCAAAATCTTGCGCGTGTACACTCACATGCCGTAAGCTGGGCTTATGCGCGTAGGAGTCGACACACAGGCACTAAATGGGGCCTTTACAGGCCACCGAATCTACCTCGACGGCCTTATGAAAGGTTTCGAAGAGCTATATAAACTAAACACCCGCGAGCTCAATCTGAACGAACAACGAGAGGGGGCCAATGGTAACCACCAGCTTATTCGCCTAAACCTCGTCTCGCACGAGCTGCGGACGGCTCGGCGTATTCTGCATGACCAGATTCAGCTTCCCTGGGCGGCTTGGCGCAGCAAACTCGACCTGCTCTTCGTTCCGGCCTTTTCTGTCCCACTCCTCTACCCCGGGAAGATTGTCGCAACCGTCCACGATCTAACCGCGCTGGACTATCCTGAGAACTTCCCCGCCGTCTCGCGCTTCTACTGGACGCGTCTGGTCCCCTACTCATTGAGACGTGCCGATCGCCTTATAGCAATCTCCCAGTATACAAAAGACTGGGTCGTGGAGCGGCTCGGAATTGATCCTGAAAAGATAGATGTCGTTCACTCCGCCTGCGATCAACGGTATTTCCGCACCGTCTCTTCCCAGGAACAGAAGGAAGCCTGCACGCGCAACAACCTCCCTGAAGAGTTTGTTATGATGGTGGGAACGATTGAGAAAAAACGCAATCATGAGACTTTGATCAGGGCATATAGCCAGCTCAAGGACGCCCCACCTCTCCTCCTCGTCGGTAAGAAGGCCCACGCCTGGCCCGCACTGGAGGAGCTGATCCATGAACTGAAACTTGAAGACCGTCTACTCGTGCGTAGCGAGATCAGTTCCAAGGATCTCCCCGCTCTTTATCAGAGAGCAGCACTGACCGTCGTCCCCTCTCTCTCGGAGGGTTTTGGCCTTCCTGTCTTGGAGTCGATGGCCAGCGGCACTCCCGTTGTCGTTGCAAAGAGCACGGCTCTCCCAGAGATTGCCGGCTCTGCCGCCCTCTTCTTCGATCCACACGCTCCTGAGGAGTTGGCAGACCAGATGGCGAAGCTCCTTCACGACTCAGCACTTCGCGAGAAGTTGAGCCAGCTGGGGAAAACCCGTGCAACAGAGTTCACCTGGCTTAGAACAGCTCAACAGACCTCTGCCGTCTTCAGCTCCATTACCACCATATAATCCCAACACCATGAAAATTAAAACAATCTACACCTGTGGGAGCTGCGCCTATCAAGTATCAAAATGGGTTGGGCGCTGCCCGTCCTGTGAGGAGTGGAACAGCTTTTCCGAGGAGGAGGTGAAGAAAGAGTCGGCGCAGAGCAAGAAGGTAGCCTCACATGCGCGAACGCCTCAGGCCTATGAGACGCTCCTCAATGAGGCTGCTCGTGAGTTCAGGATGCCTCTGGGAATGGGCGAGGTGGACCGCGTCCTGGGTGGCGGAATCGTCCCCTCCTCGCTCACACTTCTAACGGGAGAGCCCGGCATTGGTAAGTCCACTCTAACTCTCCAGATTGCCGACAAACTTTGCTCCGGCGGGAAGCGCGTCTTGTACATATCCGGAGAAGAAGCCGAACGGCAGATCGCCATGCGTGGCAAGCGCCTGGGCCTTGAGCTTAAGGGCCTAAATCTGCTGTGCGAGTCTGATCTTGAAACGGCTTTAGCCACGGCCGAAGGCGTTAAGGCGGAGTTCATCATCGTCGACTCGATTCAGGTTATGCACAGCGGAAGTGCCCCTGGAAATGCGGGTGCCGTATCACAGGTTCGCTTTTGTACTGAAGTAATAATGGAGTGGGCAAAACGACGAGGCACGAGCGCCCTCCTCATCGGACACGTTACTAAAGATGGGACTCTCGCTGGACCACGCGTCCTGGAGCACCTTGTAGACACGGTCATCTACCTTGAGGGAAGTCGTCAGGGCGAACTCCGCATCCTCCGAAGTGTGAAAAATCGCTTTGGGAGCACAAGCGAGGTCGGCCTCTTTGAGATGAGTCAGGAGGGCCTCCTAGAGGTTACCGATCCCGCCGCCCTCTTCGTCCAGGAGCACGACTCGAAAAGTTTTGGCACCGCGCTTACAATGACCTACGAGGGAAGCCGGCCCCTAATCCTCGAGATTCAGGCACTCACGAATACGACCGTTTTTGGCTACCCCCAGCGAACTACGAGTGGCTTTGATGGCAAGCGGCTCCAGCTCCTCGTTGCTGTTCTTGAAAAATATATGGGTGCCAAGTTGGGAAATCAGGATATCTACATCAACGTCGTCTCGGGCTACAAGCTCACCGACCCCCGTGCTGATCTGGCTCTCTGTCTTGCGATCCTCTCGTCCTACTACAAAAAGCCTCTTCCCCAGCAGACGGTCTTCATCGGGGAGGTTGGCCTTGCCGGAGAGGTAAGAAGTGCTACGCGTGCTGCAGCCAAGTACCAGAAACACCTAGCCCAGCAGGGCTTCAAACTCTTCGAGACGCCAAAAGCTATGCGCGCCCTCTCCAAGCTGCTCTTCTCTGCCTAGCGCTCATGCTGAAGTTATGTAAGAGCTTCGGCAAGAGCCTACTGAAGCAGTGCGGCCAGACGCTCGGGATCCATAGCTCCTGAACCAAGAGGTGGGAAGATGTCTTGGGGCCCGATGCGTCGAGGCATAACCGCTCCTGCGACCGTCTCAACCTGTCGCTCTTTGTAAGCACTTACACCGGTCTTCCCCGGAAGCTGTTTGCGCAGATGTGTCTCAGCAGCCAAAATTTGGACCTCGACAGGAACACGGACGGGCTTTTTTGATGAAGCTTCTCCGCCTGCGAGCGGCCGTGCAAGCTCAACAGGATACATCCCCTGCAGCTTTGCAACTCTGAACCCACCGGATGAGTGCGTATTGCCCTCGTTTGAGTCCCACAGATAATTCTCAAACTGTACGTCTTGCAGGCCAAGCTGTTCGGTGAGATACCGCGACAGGCTCGTCATAACGTCCGTAAGTTGATTCCTCTCCGTTTGATCGAACTGATCAAGAGGCTTACTAATGTTCACTACGAGAGTAAACCCAACGTTGTCATCAATACTTTCGAGCGAGACGGGGCGGACGTCAATAGTGGCATCCGGTAGACCCTGATTAGCAAGCCGTGCCCTCATTTCAGCCAACTTTTTCCGAGCGAACCCTCTCGCCTCATCATCCGCGTCATAAGAGGTAAGGATACCTTCGCAAACAGCCCTGTGGGCATCACGGGTAACCAGCTTGAGGACAGCTGAGAGGGGGGTCTTCGCACGAGCTGCATAAAGTAGGCGGTCCGGCTGGGATATCAGCTCACCCGCCTCGGCTAAGATTTGGCGAGTCTGATGACTCACAAGACGGGCACGCTGCCCAATCTCTCCCTCCTGCCCCCAGTCGGCACTGGCAGTCATCCCCTCTTCCCCAAGCTCTTCCTGCATGAGATGAGCAACAACCGAGCGCGGAATAGCCATGGGCCCCAGAGCATTTCCACTATCCCAGACAGATTCAGCAAGAAGGTCCTCGACCTCGGCACGAACCTGGTTATGAGCCTCGAAGATAGGATTTGAGCGGATAGAATAGAGAGCGATACCCCAGATCAAAAGCCTCAGCGCTTCGAATCTCTTACGCATAGATTGTTCACGATCCCAAAAGATATCCATTAAGTTGGTAAGACCACGTGTCGAGAGGTCGGCGAAGCTGCTGAAAGGTTGACGAGCGGATTCGTTGGTAACAAGCTTTGGGATGAGCGTACCGTCAATGAAGGAGAAGGCCTCATCGAGGGATTCACGAACATCTGCTTGTGCGTCTCGCATCCAGCGGACCAGACGGATGAGCCGCGGAGACTGGGCCATCTGATCCTGTGTCAGCGTAGGCAGGACCTCCGCATAATGGTCAATCCTATCAACGGGAAACCAGTTGGGAATAAGAGTTGCAAGAGGTGCCGTAGCAACATCGTGCTCACTGTGCCCTCCCTCAGCGACACTGCGTCCCCGTGAAAAGGTACTTTTGGGCAAAAAGCCGAGGACGTCGAGGATTTCCGCATCGGCAACTCTCTCTGCCTCATGGCGCGCACGTATCTGTCCTATACGAGCAGCGGCGGGGGTCTCACTGCGGCTACTACTCCTTCTGGAACTTGCAGAAGTGAACTGAGCGGCATGCTCACCGTAGTGAGCCATAATATCTTGGATACGCTCGACACGCGTAGGCATCTCCTCTCTTCCCAGTACTTCGGGAGAGAGAAATGGCCGCAGCCGCTCGATCAAAAGGTTCACGAGCTGAGCGTCGGTCACCTCGGGATGAGCCATGAGGTCATAGGCACGCTCGGGGTCGTAGGCCCGGGGCAGGCTCAGAGGTGTTGGAGTTGAGTCCTCTCGTTGCATGACTTAGATAATATTATTAGATTGCAGCAAGCTATTACATCACAATAGTACCCGCCTGTCAAGTTCAGGCGAGGGTGGGGTCTAAAGTCCGAAAAGGACCTGGACGTTCGTGCTAATGCTCACCTCAAGGACCTGAGCATCAGCAGGGCGAAGAGACTTAATCATCTCGAAGGTCTCAACCATAAAAGCCGGCTCGTTCCGCTCGCCCCGGTGAGACTGAGGTGCAAGGTAGGGACAGTCTGTTTCTACGATGAGCTTGTCGAGCGGACAGGTTCGAGCAACCTCTCTCAAAGCCTCAGCGGATGGGTAGGTGATAATACCCGTAAAAGCAGTGTAGTACCCCCGGTCCCAGGCCATCTCCGCCTCTTTCATCGTGCCCGTGAAGCAATGAATGAGCGCGCGCTCAGTCCCCTCCTGATCCATAATCTCGTAGGCGTCAGCAAAAGCGTCACGGCAGTGGACGATAACAGGGAGGCCCAGATTTTTCGCAAGACGCAGCTGGGCTCGAAAGACCGTCTGCTGAAGCTCAACGGGCTCGAAGGTTTTGTAGTAGTCCAGCCCCATCTCGCCAAGAGCCACGATTTTTGACTCAATCTTGCAGGTCTTGAGGATCTCGCTGGCAACCTCCTCATTCCACTCTGAGGCGCAGTGAGGGTGAATTCCCATCGTGCTGTACATAAACTCGTAGTCCTGCGCGAGCGCGAGCGAGCGGAAGTTCCCCTCAACATCGAAACCCACATTGATCAGCTTTTCAACGCCTGCCGCGCGTGCGCGTGCGACTGCCTGAGCCCGATCCGAGTCGAAGGCGTCTACATGAAGGTGAGCATGACAGTCGATAAGCATTGTGCAGTGGGGCGAAGAAGCGTTAATCTAGAGCAGGCACCAAGTTAATACACTATTATGGTACACGTTGATACAAGCTTTAAGGAGAATTATAAGAGAGTTCGACAAAACTGCAAGAAGATAGGTTGATCCTTCCACCATTCAGAATGAAAATAACCACCCTGCTCTGGGAGCTCTATGCTCTCTTCACCCCCTATGTAAGCCCTTTCGAACGACGCGTCGATCGCTTCTTTCTCTGGGTTAACTCATCAAGAAGCCGGGGGGAGGTGGAGCGTCGCATGAGGGAGTTGATGAGTGAAGACATGATCACCTTCTCGGTCTGGGTTGAGAAACGCTTCAAAAACTACCACTACCTCACCAAGCGCCACCGACGTCAGATGTACCGTAATGCTGAGGCGATCAAGGTGCAGTTTAAAGCTTTCGCTCAGAGCCAGTTGGTGAGTGGTAAAGCACTCGAAGAGGAGCTTGCGCGGGCCCGCGTTGCCGTCGCCCCCACTCGGCTTCCCGAACTCCAACATCTCGTCAGCATCATGCGGTATCTCGATCCACGCAGCCGCTTCCGCTATGAGGAGAGCCGCAGCTTCGGAAAGCTCCTCGCCGACCCGAACAGCGCGCGACTCGTGGGCGACTGCAACCAGATCGTCACGCTCTATGCCGCCCTCTTCTCCCTCAAGTTCCCGCTCCGTGAACTACAGATAAAACTTCTTCCAAAGCACGTCTGCCTCCACCTGGATGGAGTGGATATCGAGGCCACCAATGCGACTTTTCAGAACTACACCGAGTACGAGTATATCGCCCCACTAACCGAGATCGTCGCCACAAACCTCTTGGATGTTAACGACCCCGATGAGCTCGTCATGAGTGTCGAGCCGGAGGTTTTCGTGAAGGGTGCCCAGCTCGCCTTCGCACTTTCGCAAAAACGAGAGGTTGTTGAGCACAATATCCGCGTCGCCTATCATAACCTCGCCCTTGCGGCCCTTAAGAGCCGCAACTTCACACGCGCTTACTTCTACGCTGACAAGATCCGTGACCCCAAGCTCTTACGGAGCTGTCAGGCGGCCGAGTACAACTCACTCGTGGCAAAAGTGTCACACGTTAAAACTCTCAAGGAGGCCAAGGGCTATCGCTCAGTCTACCGCCGAATGATGACACTGGCCCGCGCGATGGGCGACAGTCAAGCGGCAGACCAGATAGGCAAAACACTCGGAAAGATTTAGGCTTGGCCCACTCCCCCCAAAAGACCGGAAGTTGACAACACCCCGAAACTACCTTACTATGCCCACGATGAAGCGCACTCCTGCAACCAACTGGTTTTATTTTTTTACCCTGACGGCTTAGGGAGAGCTTTTCGTATCACGAAAAACACTAATCCCTAGGTCACCCGCCGGGGATTTTTTTTATTTATTACCTTTTTACTATGAACACACCGGGTATCAGATCATCGTTTAGACTGGCAGGCGCTCCTACGAGCACAGCCTGCCTTTGGCGAAGCAACGCTACGAACTACCTTTATCGATAAGACCACTAACCCCACACCCATGATTATCGTAATGAAACGTCATGCGCCCGAGGAGACGATCCAGCGCGTCATAGACGAGATTGAAAAAGCAGGAATGCAGCCGGTTCCCCTCATCGGTACCGAGCGCACGGTCATAGCCATTATCGGAGATGAGCGGGGGCTCGACGAAGCTCATTTCAGAAGTTTACCGCATGTCTCAACCGTTATGCCGGTCCTACGACCGTACAAGCTCGCGAGCCGTGAGACAAAGCACGAATCGACGATCATACGCGTTGGAAATGTGGAGATCGGAGGCCAGACCATTGCCATGATGGCCGGCCCCTGCTCCGTGGAAAATGAAGACCAGATTGAAGAGTCAACGCGCGGTGTAAAGGCTCTCGGAGCTAACATTCTCCGCGGCGGCGCCTTCAAGCCAAGAACCGGCCCTTACGCCTTCCAGGGACTGGGTCGTGAGGGTATCGACCTTCTCTCGGCCGCCGGCAAGCGCCACGACATGGTGACCGTCTCAGAAATTATGGATGTTCGTGATGTTGAGTTCACCGCCTCAAAAATTGATATCCTACAGATTGGTGCACGCAACATGCAGAACTTCGACCTTCTTAAGGAAGTGGGCCGTCTACAAAATCCCATCCTTCTAAAGCGCGGCATGTCGGCGACCATTAAAGAGTTCCTCCTCGCGGCCGAGTACATCCTCGCTCAGGGAAATCCCAACGTCATTCTCTGTGAACGTGGCATCCGCACCTTTGAAGACGAGACGCGCAACACACTCTGCATCGCGACCGTGCCTATCGTAAAAGAGCTCTCCCACCTTCCGATTATCGTAGACCCCAGCCATGGAACGGGCAAGGTCCAGCTGATCCCACCGATGGCAAAGGCTGCCATTGCAGCCGGCGCTGATGGTATTATGGTGGAGGTCCATCCGAATCCGGATGTCGCCCTGTCAGATGCCGATCAGGCCCTCGACCTCGAGCGCTTTGGCGCTCTGATGAATGAGCTCGGCCCGATCACTCATGCGGTCAACCGCACCCTTCCCAATGACTAAGATCCAGCAACAACCTCAGCTTATTATTCGCACGAAGGCCGTGGGCGAGCTCCCTCGGCTCGTGAGAAAAGCTGGGCACCAGTGCGTCGTTATTACCGACAGCCATCTTCGGAGCAAAGCCAACGAGCTCTCTCTGGAGATCAAAAAAGCGGGCCTCCCCTGCTCCCTCCTTACCGTCCCCGCTGGAGAGAAGAGTAAGTCCCTCGTGGTGGTCGAAGAGCTGTGTGAGGCTCTGGTTAAAACCGGCCTGGGGCGGGATGGTGTTCTTGTGGCCCTGGGAGGCGGGGTTATAGGTGATCTTGCGGGATTTGTCGCATCGGTTTACATGCGAGGCATACCTTTTATCTCGGTACCGACCACTGTCATCGCGATGGCTGACTCGAGTCTGGGAGGCAAGACGGGAGTCGATCTCGCAAGTGGAAAAAATCTTGTGGGAACCTTCTATCCTCCGATGGCGATCCTGATGGACCCCACCCTGCTTGAAACCCTACCCGACCGTGAGTTCAAAGCCGGCTGTGCCGAGATCATCAAGCATGGTGTCATACATGACGAACGGTTCTTCACCTTTCTCGAGAAGAACCGAGAGAGTATTCTGGCCCGCAAACCAGCCCTCATTCTGAAAATGCTCAAGCAAAGTGCCAAGGTCAAGCTCACCATTGTGGGGGAAGATCCCCGGGAGGCACTACCGGCACGCCCGAACTCAACCAACCGGTCACGCATGCTCCTAAACTATGGACACACCATCGGCCATGCCCTCGAGAAGCTAAGCGAGTACACTCTTCCCCACGGGGAGGCGGTGGCCATTGGCATGATCGAGGAGAATAGGATTGCAGTGAAAAAGGGAATACTCACAAAAGACGCAGCGACTCGGATCAGCACCCTTATAGAGAACTTCGGCCTACCAACCAAGCTCCCCAAGGAGGCCACAATGGCACGCATGAAAAAGCTCATCGCCCGCGACAAGAAAAAGGTGGGGAGCAGTATTTACTTCGCACTTCCCACCGGGATTGGAAGTGCTGACCTCTTCCCCTATGATCTCGCTTAAGGTTCCTGGTTCCAAAAGTTTGACCAATAGAGCGCTCATCATCGCCGCTCTTGCCACCACAAAGACGCGTCTCAATGGCTGCCTTTTCAGTGATGACACGCGGGCTATGATAAAGTCACTTAAAGCGCTGGGGGTTGGTATTGAGCGGGAGGGCAGCAGCGTCATCGTCAGACCACCTAAAGGCGGCCGGCTCACCAAGCCACGAGGCAGACTGAGCTGTGGAAACTCGGGAACGAGTGTGCGTTTTTTAAGCGCCCTTTTAGCCACACAGCCCTTCTCAACACTGATCGATGGAGACAACCGCATGCGCGAGCGCCCTCTTAAAGACCTCACCGATGCCCTCAGTCAGCTGGGAGCCTCGGTTGGCTTTTTACAGAGCTCCAACTGCCCGCCGGTGGAGATTGCCGGCCCCCTTGCGGGAGGAGCATGCACTCTTCGAGGGACGATGAGCAGCCAGTACCTCTCCGCCCTCCTCATGGCCGCCCCCTATGCACAGAAGAGTGTCACGATAAGTGTTAAAGGCGGCCTCAGCTCAAAACCCTATGTTGACCTGACGATCGCCCTGATGGCGGAGTTTGGAGTTGTGGTTGGACGGGAGGGCTACCGACGGTTCACCATCAAGGCCGGCCAGCGCTACCGGCGGGCTCGAGCGCTTGATATCGAAGGAGACGCCTCAGCCGCGAGCTACTTCTGGGCTCTGGGAGCTCTGCTCGACGAACCTATCGACATAACCAACGTCCCTGATACGACGCTCCAACCCGACAAAGGCGCCTTCCTGAAAGCACTCCACCGCGTCATGCGCACCAAGAGTGAGGGGGGCCTTGAGCTCAGTGGTGAGGCCTTTCCCGATGCCGCTATGACGCTGGCGGTCGTCTGCGCTCTCCGCCCCGGACAGTGGAGACTGAGCGGCCTGCACACCCTCCGCGTTAAGGAGTGCGACCGCCTGAGAGCTCTCGCTACAGAGCTCAGAAAGCTCGGGGTTAAGGTAAAAGAAGAGGCAGAGGCCCTCACGATAAACGGCCGTGAGCCCACTAAACTTCATGGTGCTACCATCGAGACCTACAACGACCACCGGATGGCCATGTGCTTCGGACTGGCCGGACTCCTCATCCCCGGAGTGACCGTCCTCAACCCCGGCTGCGTACGCAAGACCTACCCAACGTTTTGGAAAGATCTGAAGATGATCCAGAAGCGACTCGACGAGCGACTGATCGTCATCAGTGGTATGCGTGGGACCGGCAAGAGCACTCTGGGGAGGGAGCTCGCGCAGAGGCTCAGACGGCCCTTTTACGATCTCGATGAGGAGGTGGAGAGGCGGCTCGGGAAGAAGATTGTGGACCTGGTAGCAGAAAAAGGCTGGGAGGCATTTCGTGAAGAGGAGAGAAAAACCGTCGCGCTTTTTGTAAAAAAGAGGGGGGCGGTGCTGGCCACGGGAGGGGGAACCCTGATGGATGAGTCCAGCCAGCTCACGCTTAAGGCCGTCGGAAAGATACTCATTCTAGATGCTCCCCCGGAAGTTCTTATCAAGCGCCTTAAAAAAAGTAAAAACCGCCCCTCGCTTACCGGTACACAGACATTTCTGGATGAGTTGAGTAGTGTCTACCAAGAGAGGAAGGCTCGCTATCTCGCCGCGGCCGACTCGGTCTTTGACGTCTCCATCACTACGACTAACAAACAAGCCGACCGGATGAAGAAGGTAAAAGGGCTCGTGGAGATCGTCCGAATGCTCGGCTTTTCCACAGAATAACTACCGCACTGAGACCTTGCCCGCCACACCAAAAGGAGTACTCTTATACCAGAACCACAACACACTCTTGTGAAGACACCCTCCCCTTTTGACGCAATCATCATCGGCTCGGGCATTGCCGGCCTCCACTCGGCACTCAGACTCGCTGAGACGGGGAGAGCGGTCCTCGTCGTGACCAAGAAGAAGATCGCACATACCGCCACAAACTTCGCCCAAGGCGGAATAGCCGCCGTCCTCTCACAAACGGATGATGTTGAGAAGCATAGTGAGGATACGCTCGAGGCCGGAGCCTTTCACAACAACAAGCGTGCCGTAAGCTACATGGTCAAACATGGAGCTGCTTCGATCCGACGTCTTATTGAGTACGGCGTCCCCTTTGCAACTCACGGAGGCGAGCTCCTCCTTACGCGCGAAGGCGGCCACAGTGAGCGCCGCATCGTCTTCGTCTCGGACTATACCGGTAAGGCAGTCGAAGAGGTTCTTGTCAAAAGGGCAAAAAAGCATCCGCTCATTACAATTTGGGAGGATGCCACCGCGGGCGACTTCATCGTTAGAGACGGGCACTGTTTAGGCGTTGAGGTCATCCAAGAGGGGGAAGTTACAAAGATCTACGCCTCAGCCGTTATACTAGCCAGCGGAGGCGTGGGCCAGATATACGCATACACGACCAACCCCCTCATCTCTACCGGTGACGGAATCGCCATGGCTCACCGCGCGGGCTGCACAACCCGCGACCTCGAGTTCATACAGTTCCACCCCACAGCCTTCCATCACGGCGGCAAGACCCGCTTTCTCATCTCTGAGGCGGTCCGGGGCGAGGGAGCTCACCTTCTCAATAGTAAGCACAAGCGCTTCATGGTTGGGCGCCATCCCCGAGCTGAGCTCGCCCCACGTGATATCGTCAGTCGTGAGATCTATAAGGAAGAGCGCGACGGCCCCGTCTACCTCGACCTCCGGCACAAAGATCCCGTAAAGGTCCATACCCGCTTCCCTCAGATCAGCGCCGCGCTCAAAAAATACGGCTTCGATATGGCACGTGACCTCATCCCGATCTCACCGGCCGCCCACTATCTCTGTGGAGGAGTAGAGGTGGACCTCAAGGGCCGCACCAGCCTCCCGGGCCTCTTTGCCTTTGGCGAGGTCGCCTGGACGGGTGTCCATGGAGCCAACCGCCTCGCCAGCAACTCTCTCCTCGAGGCTCTGGTCTTCTCCGAGCGCATCGTAGATGAGATACGCGGAACAGTCAGGGGGGATAAAAGTATGAACAGCCAGATAAACGGGCCACCCCCCAGCGCACGGGGTACAAACCTTCCCCCCTGCACGCCATCACAAAAGCGCCTCTACGCAAAACTACGCCGCTCACTCCAGAAGACGATGTGGGAGTCGGCCGGCATTATTCGCACTGAGGAGGGACTCAAGAAGGGGTTGAGCGAGGTCAAGGCAGCCGAAAAACTCATCCAAAACCCGGACTCTCTTGAGGGCCGGGAGCTAAGCAACATGCTCACTGCAAGTGAGCTCATTATTCTGGCTGCACTAAGACGAAAGACCTCACTCGGCTGCCACTTTAGAAGCGACTCAGAAGACTGAGCTCTCCTCGTGGGCCAGGGCCTCCAAAAACTTCCCGAGGGCCTCCTGTGTGAGCGCAACTTCAAACTCTGCCTCGCGCTCAAGGTTACCGCGCAGCTCATTCTTTTCCTCATCCTCCATCGCCGGAAGAATCGTCAGCCAGAGCTGCTTTTCAACGGTTGGAAGGTTGGTCACCGCCAGAAGGCTGACGATTGTTCGATCCAGTTCGTTTTGTAGGAGTGGATGATCCATAAGTTTAGGTGAGGGCGGCCTGGCAGGCCTCATTAATAAGCTGCTCAGCCTCGGCAGAGCGAACTACTTTATCGGGAGCATTTGTTGCCTCTCCGTCGATAGACTGCTGTGAAGAATCCTTGAAGAAGGCACGGCCGGGAATCAGTGAGCGACCAACATGTCTGAGGCGATCCTTCATAACCTCGGCGGCTCCTTTTCGTGAGAAGAGAAGTTTAGCGGCGATATTCTCTGTGGCAAGGCGCTTCATCAGCTTCCAGGCACTGCCCTTTTCATAGGCCTCAGCAACATCTGCGGGCGTAATACCTGTCGTCGCCTCTAAAGCACCTTTAGCTGCCAACAGACCAAAGCCGACACCGAATGAGCCGGCAAGAATCGCACCAGTTGCTCCGGTATGCACTGCGATGTCGAGCATCCGTCCCTTTCCTCCACCCTTCATTCTATCCAGAAGGTTCCGCTTTGTGGGATCAACCCTTTTTACCACACGCTCGAGTAGATCACGACGCTGCTTTTCGAGCTCTGGACTGCGACGATCCATCTCCGCCACACTCGCGAAAGCGACGGGCAGATGGGGAGAGAGCAGGCCCAGATCACGCTGGGAACAGAGGCGATCGAAGAGCTCACGTGACGAGGCATCACTAAAGGCTCCACCACCCGGCTTATACTCAGCGGTTGGCTTGATTCCCAAAACCTCAGCAGCACGGGGATTCTGCTTCATTTTAGCAAAAACCTTGCGACGGTAGAGGTCGCTCCCCTTTGTGATGCGAGACTGAAGGTCTGCCATAGAGGTCACAGGGCGGTTTGGGGGGAACTCGGCTCTGAGGGCCTGAGGAAAGGCGTTATCTTCCCAAATGGCCTCACCGAGAAGCTGAATAAGCAGAGGTGTCATATTCGACATGCTCTCGGGGTTTCGCGAAGCGTCACGTATCTGCTCAAGGGTAAGCCCAAGCTCATCAAAGATACCGTCGAGAGTTGTACTCCCCTCAGGTGTCTGAGTCCGCTTGAGAAGGGTCTGAAGGGGCCCCTTTACGCGGGAGCGGAGCGAGTCGACAGGTGTTAGGGACTGGCCCGGACGACCTCCTGAAGGTGGCAAAGAAGAGAGGCTTACACCAGGTGCAGCTGCTCCGGCACGTGGCGATACGGGTGCGGGTGAGCCAGGAGCCTGTGGAGAGGCGGGCTGGGCCAGCCCGAGCTGAGGCGTCGCAGGCTTCAGCTGTGGATTTTTTCCCGGCTCGGTAATCTCAAACTGATAGTAAAACTGTGCCCCTTCGGGCATCTCAACTGTGGTCTCAAAGAGGCCATTATTATCGGTGAGCTGCTGATCCTGCCAGGACTGGCCGGGGAGCGCAAAACGAATGCGAACCGTGGAGCCCGGGAGGTGAGGGGCACGGTAGATAAAAGGCACGGTTATCTGACCGGGAGCTTCATTAAACTCAATGGGGTGTGCACGTTGGGACATAGATTTGTTTATATTTCTTTTTATTCTACCATTTTTAGCCTATTTCATCAACCTGCCTCGGCCAGAAGCCGCGCCTGATCTTCCATCATCAACTTTTGCATAATATCCTCAATATTTCCCTCCATAATACCGGGCAGGTTACTAAAGCTTGCCCCAATGCGATGATCTGTGACCCGATCCTGGGGGAAGTTGTAGGTTCGGATTTTTTCGCTTCGCTCACCCGTGCCAATCTGAGCGAGGCGCGTGTTGCGTCGTTCTCGGTCGCGCACCTCTTTCTGATGGACATAGACACGTGAACGCATGATATCCATGGCCTTAGCTCGGTTCTGCAGCTGTGAGCGCTCATCCTGACAGGCGACGATAATTCCGGTGGGCTTGTGAGTGATACGAACGGCCGACTCTGTCTTGTTAACGTGCTGGCCTCCGGCACCACCGGCACGGTAGGTATCAAACTCAAGGTCATCTGCCTTGAGCTCAATATCGACGGGCTCAACCTCGGGAAGGACGGCGACCGTTGCCGTAGAAGTGTGGATGCGCCCTTTTGCCTCCGTCGCCGGAATGCGCTGGACACGGTGCACACCACTCTCGTACTTCAATTTTCCATAGGCGCCGTTGCCCTTAATCGAGAAGATCATCTCCTTTGTTCCACCGGCCGAGGCCTCGCTCTGACTCATCAGTTCAACCTTCCAACGCTGCCCCTCGGCAAAGCGCATGTACATACGACCAAGCTCACCGGCAAAAAGAGCCGCCTCCTCACCTCCCGTTCCGGCCCTAACCTCCATAATACAGTCTTTAGAGTCATCGGGATCTTTTGGGATGAGCTCAACTCGGAGCTTCTCCTCAAGCTCTTCAACCTTCTTTTTGCCTTCGTAATACTCATCAGAGGCGAGCTCGCGCATCTCGGCATCGGACCCCTCCATAAGCTCATGAGCCTCGCCGACCTCCTGTCGCGCCTTTTTCAGCTCCCTATACAGAAAAACCGCTCCCTCGATCTCACTTTTACGCTGTCCGCAGTGCTTGTATTCCTGCTGGTTGCTCAGAATTGCCGGATCGCTCATTTTTGCGATCAGCTCCTCATATTCGGAATCAAGTTGTTCAAGTTTTTCTAGCATGGTTCAGTTGAGCTCGGCGATACAAATACGGGGAATACCCGCCAGATCATTCTTCCATATGATGGGAGTTTGGGCAAAGTGCTTTTCCAGAAGGGCAGTAAAGGCTTCTTTCTGGTCGAAGCCGACTTCAACAATCAACCAGCGTGGTTTGTGGCTGAGGCCCTTGATCTCTTCAAGAAGCCGCCCATAGAGTTCGAGCCCATCAACACCGCCAAAAAGCGCACTGTGTGGCTCGGAGTTAAGGACTCCGCGCTCAATATAAGAAGGAGCGGCTTCCGGCTCACCTCCCGGAGCGAGCTCAGCTATGTAGGGGAGGTTGGCAACAATTCCGGTGAAAGCGGGCTCGTGGAGAGCGGAAAGCAGATCACTCTCAATAAAGTTGATACGTGACTCAACACCGTGAGTTCGTGCATTCCGCTGTGCCACCTTAAGTGCCCCGGGAGAGATCTCCAGAGCAGTTATCTGAGCATCGGGAAGCCCAAGCGCCAGAGAGATTGCAATACAACCCGAACCGGTTCCGATATCACAGATAGTTGGAGCCGACTCACTCTCAGCGTACTCAAGGGCCATCTCAACGAGCAGCTCCGTCTCGGGACGGGGGATCAAGACGTTCTCATCGACGTAAAAATTGCGACCATAAAAAGAACGCCTATTGTGCAGGTAAGCCAGTGGCCTACCTGCTTTAAGCTGGCTCATAAGCTCACCGAGCGCCTCAGCCTCAGCCGTCGAGACCTCCCTCTCAGGGTAGGCTATAAGCCGCTCTCTTGAGACTCCCAAGACGTGCGCCAATAAGAGCTCCGCCTCCAGACCGGCCAGCCCCCGTTCACGCGCATCCTGACGAATAGCCTCAACTGTCTTCACAAAAAATTTCAGTTACGCAAAAGACATCACCGTAGGGCGATGCTTCTGTCTAAGTAGGACTATCGGTACTTCTTCTTTTCCCGAAGGTCGCGGTAGTGCTCACGCATCATGGCCGCATTGCGGACATAGCGCTTCGTTGAAGGTTTTTTGAAGTACATACGCTCCTTTGCAATGGAGAGGATGCGCTTTCCCTGAACCTTCTTCTGAAAGCGAGAGATGAGCTTCTCGTTGGACTCTTTGGGGTCTCGGTAGAGAACGATCATGAGGTAAATAAGTTAGATATCTAGGTTTTTAACGCGCTTTGCATGGGTCTGGATGAACTTCTTACGAGGTGCAACTTCTGAACCCATCAATGTGTCGAATATCATATCAGCTTGTTCAGCATCTTCAATAGTAACTTTCAACATTTTTCGACGCACCGGATCCATCGTCGTCTCCCAGAGCTGATCGGGATTCATCTCTCCAAGACCTTTGTAGCGCTGGATGTTGACCTTCATCGAGGAGTCAAAGTCGCTCTCGAGCATAAGCTGCTTCTGCTCCTCGGTGTAAGCGTAGGCCGACTTACGGTTCTGCGTAATCTTATACAGGGGTGGCTGAGCAATGTAAATATGTCCTTTTTCAACCAGATCGCGGAAGTAGCGGAAGAAGAGAGTCAACAAGAGAGTTCTAATGTGAGCTCCGTCTACGTCAGCATCGGTCATAATCACAACTCGGTGGTAGCGGAGGCGCGAGATGTCGAAGGTCTCCCCCACTCCAACACCCATGGCGATGATGAGGGATTTGATCTCGTTATTAGCAACGATACGGTCGAGACGGGCCTGCTCAACATTGAGAATCTTACCGCGGAGCGGAAGAATGGCCTGGAAGTCCCGGTTACGTCCCTGCTTGGCACTGCCTCCAGCCGAATCTCCCTCAACGAGGTAAAGCTCGGAGTTCGAGGGGTCTTTGGAGGAGCAGTCTGCCAGCTTGCCGGGAAGGGTCATACCTTCGAGAGCTCCCTTTCTTATGACAGAGTCGCGGGCCGCACGAGCCGCGAGGCGTGCCCGAGCGGCAAGGGCACACTTTCCAATAATTGACTGAGCGTCCTTGGGGTTTTCCTCAAGAAAAACGGTAAGAAAATCACTAAAGACACTCTCCACTGCGGCGCGCATTTCTTGGTTGCCGAGCTTACTCTTGGTCTGACCTTCAAACTGAGGATCGTGAACTTTTACGGAGATAATTGCCGTAAGACCTTCGCGCACGTCATCGGCGGAGAGGTTCTCATCCTTTTCCTTCAAAAGTCCGGCCTTGCGAGCATAGGCATTAATTGTGCGTGTCAGTGCTGAACGGAAGCCGGTGAGGTGCATGCCTCCCTCCGGTGTGTGAATGTTGTTGGCGAAGGTGAAGATATTTTCCTGAAAGGCTCCGGTGTACTGGAGCGCGACCTCGACGTACCCCTCTTCCACCTCCTTTTCGACAGCTATAACCTGTGAGAGGGGCTCACGGTTCTTGTTGAGGTATGAGATGTATGAGGCGATTCCACCTTCAAAGTAAAAGCGGTACTTGCGATTATCACGCTCATCAATAATGGCGATAGTTACGCCTCTCGTGAGGTAGGCCTGCTGGCGAAGGCGATTGATGATCGTCTGGAGGTTGAACTCAACCGTATCACCAAAGATCTCGGGGTCGGGACGGAAGGTTATGCGCGTTCCGGTCTGACTGCTCACTCCCGTAGTCTGAAGCTCCCCCAGTGGCTTTCCTTGAGCGTACTCCTGCATGTAGACCTTCCCATCGCGGAATACCTCCGCCTTTGTGTAGGCTGATAGGGCATTAACGACTGAAGCTCCAACTCCGTGAAGACCACCGGAAACTTTGTAACCGCCACCACCAAACTTACCTCCGGCGTGGAGGATCGTCATAACGGTTTCGAGCGATGACTTACCTGTTTTGCTGTGTTTCTCAACGGGGATACCACGGCCATCGTCCTCAACTGAAAGAGACCCATCTTTATGAATCTTTATCAGAATATTTTTGCAGTGGCCCGCCATGGCCTCATCGATAGAGTTATCGACGACCTCCCAGACAAGGTGATGGAAGCCGGCAACATCGGTCGTACCAATGTACATTCCCGGACGTTTTCGAACGGCCTGCAGTCCCTCAAGGACTTGGATATCTTCAGCGGTATAGTTGTTCTTTTCAGGCATAGTTATAACCGCGGGGAGTGTATCATATCAGGCAGACTCTAGGCAAAACCAATTATGAAAAACGGGCCGGATAAACTCATCTCAGTCTAGATTACAAGCCGGCGCATTCTTGAGCCTTAGGCACCAGAGAGCCGCACTTACACCGGTGCCATCAAGCCCCGGGGGTTCCTTGGAGAAGACGCTTGACCTCGTCATCCTTCTCTTTCTCAAAAAGAGCACGCTGGTAGACCTGCTCTACTCGATTGGGGAGTTCGGCAAGAGAGAAGGTGTCGTTAACCGGTATTGGTCCGGCAACAGTCTGGATTTCAAGGCGAGAGACCCGTGATGCCTTACTATCAATATCGAAGGAGAAGAGCCGAGTTGACTCCCCCTCTCCAAGACGTGCGAGCCGAATATGAATAACATCAGATGCGAGGTCTGAAAGATCAAGGTACTGCTCCTCTACCTTAACCCCAACACGAGCCAGCGCGTTCGCGAGAGTGATATGTGCAACGCGCTCAAAATCAGACTGCGCATCCTGTTCAACGAGCGTCTCAGTAGTTTTGCCGTCCTTGAGGACCAGCTTGCCGAGAGTGACGAGCATGTAGGTCTTGAGATTTTCAAGTCTGATCGAGTTCCCCACTTCTTGCCCCCTGAAGACTACCTCGGAAAAGAGCTTGCGGTTGGTGTCGTAATTGGCTGAAAAGGTGGCCGACTCGAACTTCGCGGTAACGATACGCACAACCGGATTCTGTTCGGAGTCGGGCAGCTGGACCTTAATATCCTTGAGACCTATACCATAGAGGTCCTTTGAGACCTCGGCGGCAAGCTCCTCGCGGCGGAAGGGCGAGATAGCTCCGCCTCCATCGGCTGAAGAGAGAAGTTCTCGAATCTTCTGCGCCTCCTCAACGGCCTTCTTGTAAACGTCGAGCTCCTCGGTAAAACTGCCATTTGCCTGCTCACCCTCTGGAGAGCGGACAAAGGCGATAAAGTCGGCGAGCTGCATCAGCTGGCTATCGACATAGGTCAGATAGGCCGCCTCGGAGAAGACAGGACGTACCGCATCAATACGAGAGACTAAGTACAGAAGAGCGCGGCGCGTGGGCTGGAAGTCTATCTTCTCGGCCTCAAGCTGTGCCTTGAGAAACTTTATGAGCGAGAGCTTCTCGGAAACAAAGTACTGCTGACGATCGACGGCATCCGCACGAGAGAGGAAGTTCAGGTGAACTTCCTGCAGCTTCTCGTTAACCGTAAGAAACTCCTCCGTGATAAGCATCGGCTGATTACGTAACAAGCTCATGTATCGAGTTGAAAAGAGCAGAAGCTCCTCTGCATCGGCCTGACCAAGTGATGAGAGAAAACTCCCATCGATCGCCTGGGTAAGACGCCGCATACCAAGGGTCATCTGCTCATTCCTTTCCGTAGCGGGATCACTGACGGCAGCGTCCAGAACATCATTAAACAGTCGCCCGAGCTTCTTTATTGACGTGTCCGCACTGAGCTTACGAACAGCCTCACGGGCCTTGAAAAAAGCATCCCGGGGTTGAGCGAAAGCCAGCCGAGCACGATAGCTTGCCATGAGAGGATCCGAGGGCGCTACTCCCGCCGCAGTCGCCTCTTGATTGAAACGATTCAGAAAGAGATCCGCAGCACGCTGATTGCCGACAACGAGGGCGTACAGCGCCGTATCCAGATAGTCGAAGATCGTCTGAGTTGAGCGCTCAAGGCGTTTTTTCCCATCAAAAGTAAGCGAGAGAGAGATACTTTTCAGAACGCCCTCAAAAGACGAGAGGAGGTTTTCGCCGCTGAGCGGGAAGCGAGGCCCCGAGGTTCGAACGTGGTCGGCAAAGCTCAACCTGACTTTTTGGGCGTGGGCCTCATCCTCACGAGTATTGTAGCTCGTCCAGGGATCCGATTTGTCCAAAACGTCCAGTGGAAATTCTTTTATAAGCTTGTCGTAGTGAAGCTGTGCAAGCTCCTTCTGTGAGCGCTGAATCTTTGCCAGTAGGAGAGAGAGCTGCCTGTCTTGAGGGACAAGGATCGTCTTATTGGCAAAAGTGGCGCGCGCGTCATGACGTACCGATGCGATGAGGAGCTTCCCCTCACCGAGCTGAAGGTCCACAACGCCCGGCTCAAAGAGAGCGGAGACCATCGGGCCTGCGGTTACATTCGTCGAGGTCGTATGATTCTGTGTATTAACCCAGAGCCTCCCGGCGGTGAGCTCAAGATTTAGACCGTCCAAGGGGCTGAGCCGTTCCCAGCTCACCTCAGCCTTCGTTCCGGGAGAGAAGCGCAGCACAATCGTCCGGTCCAGAGTGAGAACGAGAGGTTCTTGAGAGGTGACCGCGACACTCAGACCGCGCTCAGTCTCAGTTACGGCTGCCGACTCCCCGGCTAGCGCCGTGAGAGCTGAGCTCTGAGCATACTGCACTTTAGCTGAGAAGAAGCCGTCCATAAAGTACCCTCCAGCAAGCAAGATAAACGCTGTGGCGACCACACCGAATCTGAAGATTTTCCGGCGATCGGGACCCTGACTGTTTTTTTGTAGCTGCTCCATTTTTGACCTTTTTATGCTCGCGCCTTTTACACTCAAGATAATCTGTTAATTATACTCTTTTGTGCCTCCGGTGTCAAAGGTGTAGAGTCCCACGCAAAGAGGCTGGGAATCAAGCGAAAAGCGGTAGTCAACGTCGTTGAAGAGCGTTATAGTTGCACCATGAAAAAACTAATCGCTCTCGCAACCGGCCTTCTCTTCTTTGTTAACGGCGCCCTGACGACACTGGCACAGTTCGAAGACGTCACGAGTACGACTCTCTACCGCGAAGATATTCAGTACCTCTGGGACAGCGGCATCGTAACCGGCACGCTCTTCGACCCCCTTCACTCGATCTCGCGTGAAGATTATGCCGAGTGGATCTTACGCAATGCGGGATTTTCACCTCTGGACTACACTCCTCAGACTGAAGAGCGCTTCGATGATGTCTCCATGAAGCTCGATCCTCAGGCCCCTTTCGTCTACCGCCTTGTTGATCTTGGTATTATTACGATCGGTGAGTCTAAAAAATTCCGTCCAAATCGGGCCCTCTATAAGGCGGAAGCCCTCGACTGGCTCTTCCAGCTTGAGGGGATACCCGTTCCAAAAATCTTTGAGGAAGACAGCTTTCAGGCCACAGATCTTAAAACCAAGGATAAACTGGCACCGATAGTCAATAAAAGTATCGAGCTCGGCCTGCTCGAGCCGGGCAAGGTTTGGATAAAACGTCGCCTTACTCGCGCACAAGCGGCTCACTTCCTCCACCAGGTAAAGTCACGGACGGGCGTCCTTACAATTACAGTGGCCCCGACAGTGAATAGTGAGCTCATTAGCGAGCCACAGTTCAATACCTTCGCCGCTGCCTGGAACAGCATAACTCGCGACTACCTCCACAAAGATAAGGTAAATAAAAAAGACCTCATCTACGCGGCCATCGAAGGCATGGTGCGTGAGCTCGGTGACAAGCACACGACTTTTGAGCGGCCCGGCGACCCCAGTGTCGCGGACTCACTGAGCGGACAGGTCGAGGGCATCGGCGTCATCATCCAAGATCAGGAGGGTGAGATTGTCGTCGTCACTCCTCTGGAAGGCTCACCGGCCTTTAAGGCCGGCCTCAAGCCACACGACGTCTTCACGAACATCGACGGGAAGCCTCTTGATGGGCTCAGCCTCACCGACGTTGCCCGGCTGATTAAAGGTGAGCGAGGCACATCTGTAAAAATTACCGTTAAGCGTGGGGCGCTCCTAAAGAGTTTCACTATAAAGCGTGAGGTGATCATCGTTCACTCCGTTACTGAACGCCGAACCGACGACAACTACAGTATTATAAAGATTAACAACTTTGCTCAAAATACCAACGAGGAGTTCGCCAAGATCGTAGCGGGCATGGAGACAAATGCTCCAAAAGGTATCGTCCTCGACCTACGCAACAACCCGGGAGGGTTCCTCACGACAGCCGTCGACCTCGCGAGCTACTTCGTCCTTAACGGAGACCTTGTAACAACCATTCGCTACCCGAATCGCAACGAGCCCCTCGCCGCAAATGGCGCTGCACAACTCCACGACACAAAGGTAGTCGTCTTGATTAACGCGGGCAGCGCCTCGGCCTCTGAGATTCTTGCCGGCGCTCTTCGCGACTACAATCTTGCGAAAATTGTGGGGGAGACGAGTTACGGAAAGGGAACGGTTCAGGAGCTCGATCAGTACTACGACGGCTCAACACTCAAGTTAACGATTGCAGAGTGGCTGACTCCAAATGGAGTGAGCATCGACGGCAAGGGAATCGTTCCTGACGTCCTTGTCCCCCTCAGTGATGAAGAGCGATTTGACGACTCAGCAGACCGACAGCTCCAAGAGGCCCTCAACCAGCTCCGCTAAGGCGCAGTAAGAAACCGCGAGCAGGCCCGGGGAGAAATAACGAAAAAACCCAAAAGCTAGCTACCGAAAGGGGCTAGCTTTTTGCGAGCTGCTCTTCATTGCTAATGACCTCCTGAGGGTTGGTCGTGACCAGCTTGTCCTCACTATACGAGGCGATGATCTGTATCGCCGCATGCTGGAGGCCGGCGAAGAAAAGTCCCTGGCCCACGCCTGAGTTAAGAAGAAGGTAGCGCTCCCCTTCTGTGAGATTGAAGACTTTGGCGAGCGGCTCAATCGCCGACGGTGCCTGCTTCAAGAGCAGCTGCATGGAGGAGTTGGTGATGATCGGCTTACCGAACTCACTCTTCACAAAATCCTCAACATCCTGCGTTATCGTCGTCACACCAAGGTAGTACTTACGAGCCCGCTTCACCAAACCGAAAAGGAAGCGCGCCGAGTCTTCGTGCTGCATGAGCGACCAGGCCTCATCAATAATAAGGAGACGACGCTTCAGATTAGAGCGGACGCGCGTCCATATGTAATTCAAAATAATATACATGGCGATCGGCCGGAGAGCATCCTCAAGATCTCTTATACAGAAGACCATCAGCCCGTTGCTCAGATCGACATTCGAGGGCTTGTTGAATATTCCCGAGTAGGTACCGGTCGTGTACTTCTGGAGGCGCTGAGCAAGATCTTGAGCTCCATCCATCGAGGAGAGAATCGACTCGAGATCCTCCATGGTCGGTGGCGTCTTTTGGGAAGGATCAAGATCGTCCATGGTAATACCCTTAACCGCGTAGGTGTCGTTGAGGGCCTTATCGAGGAGCGCCTCCTCTTGGGGCGATAGCTCCCCCATCATAAGCTTGAGCAGGCCCTGGAGGGTTATAATATTACTTCGAAGCAGATCACCGGGCTGAACCTCCTCATTTTCAAGAGGCGGTGGGATATCAAAAGGATTAATGCGACGATCTGAGGTAAGAGAGACGCGGAGGTAGGTTCCCCCCACTGTCTGGGTCAGCGTCTCGTACTCGTTTTCAGGGTCGATAATAATCACATCGGTTCCGAACATAAGGCTGCGCAAAATCTCCAGCTTAACTGCGTAAGATTTTCCCGCACCGGACTTTGCAAAGACGACCGAGTTGGCATTCTCAAGGGTAAAGCGGTCGAAGATGATAAGGCTGTCATTGTGCCGGTTGATACCATAGAGGATTCCATCGTTCCCCGTGAGTGTTGAGGAGTTGAAGGGGAAGGTGGAAGAAAGAGGCGAGGTGTTCATGTTACGCGTAACCTCGATCTCATCGAGCCCCATGGGCAAGGTTGAGTTGAGGCCCTGCTCGGAGCGAAGCTCCGTTCCCCGAGTGAGGATCAGCTTTCCTCCCAGTAGACTCTCGATGCGTTTGACGGTCTTATCGAGTAATTTCTCGGACTTTGCATAAAGAGTTATGTACATCCCGAACTGAAAAAACTTCTCCTGGCCACGCTGGAGCTGCGTGCGCAACTCCTCCGCATCCTGGAGAGCCGTCTCTAGACCGGGATCTCGGACATTTCCCTTCTCGGCATCAATTCTCAGTGAGGACTGCATCTGGGCTACCTTGCGCTTAAGCACACGCATAATCGCGGCCGAGTCGATCGGATAGACAAACTGAGCTACATCCATGGTTGCGTCGAAATTTACCAGTGGACTGAGCCAGTTGGTATCGAGAAAGCGCGGATAGGTAAAGATCACAAATGTCTTGGCATACATGCCAGAGAGCTTCACTTGGTTGTAACCGATGTCCATCGAAGAAGGAGCGATAAGATCGCGAATACTGGCGAGACCATCTTGAAAGACCTTCTCGGCGTCGAGAATATCTTTGCGCTCCTCTGTCGTGAGTTTCTCACTGGAGCTCAGAGTTTTCTCTATGGTTTTGCCGGCCTCGTCGCCGGCCTTGGAAGCTTCGGCCTTCGCCTTATTTTTCTCAACGTGGGCAGCCCACTGTGCCTTTAGTGAGCCGAGGAAGCCAAGCTTTTTGTCTTCCAGCTTCTCGGCCTTTTCCTTGCTGGTTGGCGTTGCGGTGGAGGCGGGAAGACCGGTGGGAACCTGTGGAGCTTGGGGCGCGACAGCCGGTACTACCGGGGGCGACTCTGGAGTGGGGACCGAGGGAGGAGAGGCTACCGCGACTGGTTCCGCAGCGGGATTTTCTGGTGGGACTGCTGGGGCATCGACAGAGGCAGAGCTCGCTGAAGGCAGCTCGGGCGTGGGAGCCGGAGCTTCTGATGGAGCCTCGGCGGGAGTCGCCGGAAGCTCCACCGGAGCAGGCTCGGGAGCAGAAACCTGAACCACCGCCGGTACTGGCGGTGCGAGTGTCGCAGCGGGAACGGGCAGAGGTGTGTCTGCACTTGCCGGATCACCCGTCTGGCCGCTCGAACTTCCTGTTTGTTTTTGTTCTAGTTCAGACATAATTTATCTAATGAGTATAGCAAAAAATGAGAGTTTTTTCCAGCCCTAGTGCTGATTACGACGATAGACTACGAGACGAAATTGCTAATTAAAAATAAAAGTGCTATAATGTCAATAGCCCTAGCAGAACCCTCCCCCAACTAAAAACAAAACTATGCCCGCTCCGGAAAATAACGAACAGGTGGACTCCAGCAAGTATCAACGCGCCAAAAATGAGACGAGCAGAGATCCCGACCAAGTAGGTCAGGATCTTATTGAAGATGCCCTCGGCAAGTGCACTGATGCTCAGGCTCTGGAAAAAACCGAAGCTGACCCGCGCGCTAGAGCCGTCATCACGAGCATCGTTCGACGCGCCATTCAGCACCAAAAGGCCCAGCAGGAGGAGAATTACTACGACGAGAACCGAGAAGAGCTCAGCGCCCTCTCCCAATCGGGTGAGCTTCGCGCTCGGATCGCCAACAGCCGGCTCATGCAGGAGACTATCATCCCTGCCCTCAACGCTGCCTACCAGAGCGGCACCCCCTACCGCTACATTCCCTATTACACCTGGGAAGATGAGGCGGCTCCACATGATGGCTTCGTCCTAAAAGCCGACGACAAGATGAAAGAAAAGGGCTTTCAAGATATCGACGTCGACTTTGATGAGGAGTTCGGGGAGCTGCTTCCTGCAAAGAGCGCCGTCGCCTCGACCACAGCGAACGAAGCGGGGGCGGAAGCCCATGAGGTGAGTGGCACAACGTGGAGTGAGGATGAGGGGCGGCTTAACGAAGCTGCAAGTGGGCTCGTTGATAGTGCTACTCCACTCTTCCCTGAAGATATCGCCGAACTCTGGAAGAAAGTAGAGGCGACGGGGCGGACGATGCCCGAGATTATTGCGGGTTTTTCGGGCACGAGCATGACGCCGGCAAAGCTCACGGCGATCCTCAACCAGCGGACTAAACTCAGTCCCGACGACTCGCCCGCAGAGCTCGCCGACTTCATCCAAGACCTTCAGGATGCCAACAATACGATGGCGACTTATGGAGACATGATGGTTGACCAGAATAGCTACAGAGAGGGGCGTATTCGCCTGGAGATTCTGAGTGAAGGAGTCCAGCCGACCGACGAACTCATACAGACAAGGCGTCAGAAAGAAGACCCAACGGATGAAGAGCTCGACTCAATCCCGGAGCTGCGATAAGAAAGCCCCACTCCGCGACCAAAAAAAGTGGATTTTTTGATTGAAAAACTATACAGTCTATAAGGCTGTATTTTCGAGATGGATCTCGCAGCCCTAGAAGAAATCAACTTATGCCACGAAAGACCACAATTAAAAGCGACGATCAGGAGAATGAGCTTCCCGAGGATGAACAGTCTGACGGAAACGACGATGGAGAGGGGCAGACCCAGCTTCAGGTAGACGCCGAGTACGAGAATCGCGACGTTACCAAAGAGATGGAAGAGAGCTACCTCGACTATGCGATGAGCGTTATCGTCTCACGTGCTCTTCCCGATGTCCGTGACGGTCTCAAGCCGGTACACCGACGTATCTTATATGCCATGCACGAGCTGGGCCTCTCTTCGAGTGCCAAGTTCCGAAAGTCGGCTGCGGTCGTTGGAGACGTGCTCGGTAAATACCACCCCCATGGCGACAGCGCCGTTTACGACTCCTTGGTTCGTATGGCTCAGGATTTTGCCATGCGCTATCCCCTCGTTCGCGGCCAGGGTAACTTCGGCTCGATCGACGGAGACTCCGCAGCTGCCATGCGTTATACCGAGGCAAAGCTGGAAGCGCTTGCCGAAGAGATGATGGCAGACATAGAAAAGGAGACGGTCGACTTCCACGACAACTACGACGGAACGCGCAAAGAGCCGTCCGTTCTTCCTACAAAGGTTCCCCAGCTCCTCCTTAATGGTGTTTCCGGTATCGCCGTTGGTATGGCTACCTCGATCCCCCCACACAATCTCACTGAGCTGGTCGATGGGATCTCTCACCTCGCAGATAACCCGGAGGCGACTATTGAAGATCTGATGGAGTTCATCAAGGGCCCTGACTTCCCCACCTCCGGCATGATCTATGATCTCAATGCTATAAAAAATATGTACCTCAATGGTCGCGGTGGCATTATCATGCGCGCAAAGGCCGAGATCGTAGAGCGGAAGAACGACCGCTTCGACATTATGGTCACCGAGATCCCTTACCAAGTTAACAAGTCCAACCTCATTTTGAAGATGGCAGATCTCGTCCGCGACAAAAAGATCGTCGGAATTAGTGATATACGAGATCAGTCCAGTAGTAAGGGAATCGAGGTGGTTATTGAGCTCAAGAAAGATGCCTACCCTCGCAAGATCCTCAATCAGCTCTTCAAGATGACCGACTTGCAGACGAGCTTTAATATGAACATGATAGCGCTCGTCGATGGCATTCAGCCCCGCCTCCTCAACCTCAAGCAGGTTTTGGAGTACTTCATCGCGCACCGCAAGGTTACGATCACGCGTCGCACCGAGTACGAGCTTAAGATTGCCGAAGCCCGCGCTCATATCCTCGAAGGACTGGAGATCGCACTCAACAATATTGATGCGGTTATCGAGACCATTAAGAAGTCCGAGACAAAGGAGATTGCTCATGAGGCGTTGATGAAAAAGTTTAAGCTCAGCGAGAAACAGGCCTCGGCCATTCTCGAGATGCGTCTTCAGACTCTTGCCGGACTTGAGCAGCAGAAGATCACCGACGAGCTCGCCGAGAAAAAGTTGCTCATTGAAGAGCTCAAGGGCATTTTGGCTGACACGAGCAAGGTCCTCCAAATCATGAAGGACGAGCTGCAGGAGCTCAAAAAGAAGTTTGGTGATGAGCGCCGCACCAAGATCATTCCTCACGCCGTTGGCGAGATCTCAAGCAAAGATACGATCCCCAATGAGCCGATGGTAGTTGTCCTGACACGCGAGAACTATATTAAACGAATTCCTCCATCGACCTTCCGCACCCAGCACAGGGGGGGCAAGGGTATTATTGGAATGAAGACCAAGGATGCCGACGAGATCAAGATCATCCGTCACACACGCAATCACGAAGATCTTCTCTTCTTTACCGACCGAGGGCGCGTCTTTAAACTCCCCGTCTACGAGATCCAACAGTCTTCACGAACGGCAAAGGGCCAGGCGATCGTAAACCTCCTGCAGCTCGAGGAGAATGAGGTTGTTACCGCTATTCTTAACATTCCCGAGAAGTTCACCGGCCAGTACCTCTGTATGGCAACCCGCAAAGGCACCATCAAGAAAACACCGGTAACTGACTTCTCAAATGTCCGCCGAAACGGACTGATCGCCATCAAGCTTCGCGACGACGATGCACTCGAGTGGGTTCGTGAGCTCAACGAGGGCGAGCAGATTTTCATGGCAACATCAGATGGAAAGAGCATCCGCTTTAATCAAGATGACGTCCGCCCGATGGGACGCGTCAGCATGGGTGTCCGAGGTATTAGAACCAAGGGCGAGGACTACTGTGTCGATATGGATGTCGTTCGCGATCCCGAGAATGCCGAGGTTCTCATCATCATGCAGAATGGTCTTGGCAAGTCGACGAAGATTAGCAACTACCGCCTGCAGGGACGTGGAGGAAGCGGCGTAAAGACGGCTCGTGTGACAGCCAAGACCGGAAAGATCATTGGAGCAAAGGTGCTTTCTTCCGGTGCAGAGGAAGCCGACCTGATCATGGTGTCAAAGGGTGGCGTCGTCATACGTCTCAACCTCAACGACATTCCTTCTCAGGGGCGTGCAACTCAGGGGGTTTACCTTATGCGTCTTGAAAAAAATGACTACGTCGCCTCGACCTCCCTCATCACCCATGAATTTGACGAAGAGACCGAAGTCGACGCTGAGGGTAAGCCTATTGTGAAGCCGGTCAAAACGACTGAAGAACAAGAGGCACTTCTCTAAGAATTTCTCTATCTGTTGTGCTATAGTCAGACCATGAAACGAATATCAATCACCTCGCTCACTGTCGGTCTTCTTACTCTCGCTTTGGCGCAGGGCGTTTTCGCAAACGACTTGATAATTGATGACGCTCACGTCTCTCTCTCTACCCAAACGCTGATCGAGGGAAAGTCCGTTCGAGTTTACGCGACGGTCCGCAACGAGGGGACGAGCGACCTTCTGGGTTTTGTCCGCTTCCTCTCAAACAACAGCCCCATTGGAGCAGACCAGCCGATCTCGGTTGTGGCGGGAAAAGATGACACGGTCTTTGTTGACTGGTCCCCCGTCCCCGGCCCTCAGAATCTCCGCGTGACGATCGTCTCATTCGATGGAAAAGATCAGAATCCTAACAATAATGAGGTGAGTAAGGCGGTCTCGGTTCTGGCTGATACCGATAGAGATGGAGTTCCCAACATTAACGATGATGACGATGACAATGATGGCGTGCCGGACGCACAGGATGCCTTCCCTCTAAATAAAAACGAGTGGCTCGACTCTGACGGCGATGGAGTTGGGGACAACGCTGATCCTGATGATGACAATGATGGCACCCCAGATGAGCTGGACAACCTTCCACTCAATGCAAACGAGGTACTCGACAACGATAAAGATGGAGTGGGAGACAACCAGGATCCCGATGACGATAATGATGGATGGAGCGACATTGAGGAGGTTGCTTATGGTACCGATCCCTTCAAAGCGGATACAGACGGTGATGGGGTTAACGACCCTCAGGATCTCTTCCCTCTAGACCCAAGCCAGACGCTCGACACGGACGGTGATGGAATCAGCGACGAGCGCGACCTCGACGCGGATAATGATGGAATCCCAAAAGATGAGGACGTCGATGACTCCAACCAAGGTCCCGATATCGTCATTGACTCCGAAGGCACGACCTTTCAGAGGATAGCCTTCGTCGGCGACCCTATCCGTTTTGAGACGGGTAACTCCCGCGACCCGGATGGAGAGATAACCAAAGTTGAGTGGAAGATAAACGGTATCAGCGTTGAGAGCAAGGGGGCTGAGCTCCAGCAAAGTTTCGCCGAGTCCGGCCGTCAGCTCATAACCGTAAAACTCACAGACGATAAAGGCGAGTCACGTGAGAAGGAGTTTGCCATCTATGTTATTACTCCCACTGTACCTTGGATCTCGCTCCTCATTCTGCTCCTGCTTGTAGCCCTTGCAATTTGGGGAATAGTTACCTATAGTAAGCGTCGTCCCACTAAGGCGGCAAAAAGATCCAAGAACTCCTAACGAACTCCCATGAAGACAGCTATACATCCCACCTACTACACAGAAGCAACCGTTATCTGCTCATGCGGCAGCACGACTACGGTCGGCTCCACACAGAAAGAGCTCAAGACTGAGTTGTGCTCACAGTGCCACCCTTTCTACACAGGTCAGCAGAAGCTCGTTGATACTGCCGGTCGTGTTGATAAGTTTGAGCTCAAGCGAAAGCGCGCAGAGGCCCTTAAGGCCGAGAAAGAGAAGCGTACCGCCGATAAGAAGGCACCAAAGGTATACAAGGAGAAAGAGGTTCCGGCTGAGGTTTTGGAGCGTGCTATGGGAGCAAAGGCAGCCGCCGATGAGACTGCTCCTGAAGTGGAGGCTCCCAAGGAAGAGACGGCTGAGTAAGACAGCTCCTTGCCCGACTAAACTAGCTGAACTATACTGAGACCAATGGGTAATACCTTTGGTCTCTTTTTTCGGGTAACAACATTCGGCGAGTCACACGGAGCCGGCCTTGGCTGTGTTATCGACGGCTGCCCTCCCAACCTCCCGATCGATCTTGAGCTTCTTCAGCATGAGATGGATCGCCGGCGGCCCGGCCAGTCGGATATTACGACGCCCCGAAACGAGGGAGACAAGGTGAAGGTACTCTCGGGCATTTTTGAGGGAGTAACCCTCGGAACGCCGATCGCCCTTATGATCGAGAATACCAACCAGCAGTCAAAGGACTACAGTAAGCTCAAAGACGTCTTCAGACCCGGCCACGCCGACTACACCTGGCAGATGAAGTATGGCATCAGAGATTACCGTGGCGGTGGCCGCTCATCGGGCCGCGAGACCTCAGCACGCGTTATGGCCGGTGCCATTGCAAAACAGATTCTGGGCCAGCTGGGGATCAGCGTGATCGCCTTTAGCAGGCAGATCGGGGAGATTCGAGCTGAAAAAATAGACCTCAGCACCATTGAGAAGAATCTAGTTCGGACGGCAGACCCCGACAAGGCCCCCCTTATGGAGGAGCTTGTCCTCAAGGCAAAAGAGGAGGGTGACTCGGTTGGTGGGATCGTCGAGCTCCTGATCCAAAACGCGCCCGTGGGTCTGGGTGAGCCGGTTTTCGACAAGATCAATGCCGACCTGGCCAAGGCGATCGTCTCTATTCCAACGGTAAAGGGGATTGAGTTCGGCGCGGGATTCGACGTGGCGACAAAAAAGGGCTCGGAAAATAACGACACATTTGTTGCCGATAAGGAGAGCGAGGCGGGCATCGGACTGGCTAAAAATGATGCGGGCGGGATCGCCGGAGGCATTACAACCGGCCAGGATATCGTCATGCGCATAGCGGTCAAGCCCCCTTCCAGCATAAACAAAGAGCAGAAGACGGTGGATGCCCATGGAAACCCGATCACGCTCGAAGTGGGCGGGCGACACGACCCCTGCATAATCCCCCGCTTTATACCTGTTGCGGAGAGCATGGCGGCGATCGTCATTCTAGACCACCTCCTCCGCTATCGGGCTCTCTGTCCAGATAAAGTCCCCTTCCCCGCGGTGTCTGCTACGTCCCCCAAGGCCGCGCGATCTTCCCGAGCATGACCGTTGAGGAGAACCTCAAGATGGGGGGCTACATTATGAGTGACAGAGAGACCGTAACAGCCGCTATCGACTACGTTTATGAGAAGTAGCGCCGTCAGCAGAAGGCCAAGCTGATGTCGGGTTGAGAGCAGCAGATGCTCGCTCTGGGCCGCGCTCTCATCCTCAAACCACGACTCATTCTTCTTGATGAGCCCTCGATCGGCCTGGCTCCAAAGATTGTCGAGGAGGTCTTTAAGCCTACCTGGGCAAGAGTGCCGCCTAACAGGTTTGATAGAGCTGCAGTGCGAGGAGCAGTAATTGACATAATTAGCCTAAAGTGCTATTATATTCAACTGAGAGGCTTGAATACTATTTAGTACTACACCCATGGCAGAAAATGCAGAAGAAAAAGTAGAGTCAGGTAAAGCTGAAAAAGGGCGCCTCATCGTTGAGGGGCCAAAAGCGCTTGGACGTGGTCTGTGGAAAGGTGTTAAAGGTGTAACCGGTTTTGTTAGTCGACGCGTAAAGGGCGCGGTTGGCGGAGCCGTGGATGCAACGTACGGACAGGTTACCGGAGAGTTAGCTGAAGCCGCCCAGCGCATGGGCTTTGAGCAGAAGGGGACCGGTCCCTTCAGACGGGTTGGTGATGTCGTAGAGAGAACAAACAGTGCAGTAAGTAAGGCCGTCGGGGGAACAATTGACTATGCCACCAGCATCCCCGGACGTGTTACGAGCAGAACAACCGCAGCCGTACAGCGTGTCTGGGATGCCTTCTTTGGAATCGATCGTCCTGCAAAGGATGCGGAGCTGGCAAAGAGAGTTGCAGCCAGACGAGCGCGCAAACAGCGTGTGGCCGAGGCTCTTGCCGGTGATGATCTTAGTGGAGCGGCCGGTGCGCACTAAGGCCGTGAGAGAGTGAAGAGCTCTCGAAGTTTTCCGCCAGCACGGTATACTTGAGGCATGCTTCCCTACCTTGTCGAACAGTTCAAAAAACATGACTCTAAAATTCAGGAGTGGTTTTCCTACTACGAGAGCCAGATCGGCTCCGAGCCTATCTATGCCTCGGTGGACTTGAGGAATGCCGGATACAAGATCGCTCCGGTAGACACGAACATCTTCCCCGCAGGCTTTAATAACCTCTGCCCCAGCTTCCAGCGCGAGGCGACTCGGCTTTTCAAGGAGGCTCTTAGCGCGCCCGGAATCGACCGAAAGCTGCTCGGAGGCCGTGGCGAGATAAAAAAGATCCTGATTTTGGCCGAGGAACACACCCGGAATCTCTTCTACTTCGACCATCTGCACGCACTCAAATCTATTGTTGAGGCGGCGGGCATAGAGGTTGTCGTGGGGAGCTTATCCACGGATCTACCCGCTGAAGAAAACTTTTTCGAGAACGCTTCGGGCAAGAAGGTGACGATCGCTCGTGCTGCCGAGAAGAACGGCAAACTCCAGACCTCGACCTTCCTCCCCGACCTCATCCTGATCAACAACGACTTCTCAGCCGGCCTCCCCGAGGTCATTAGACGGGTCAAACAGCCCATGGTTCCCACTCCGCATATTGGCTGGCACAGAAGGAAAAAGAGCGACCACTTCACCCACTACCGGAAGTTCATCGAAAACTTTGCGGAGCACATCGAGATCGACCCTTGGCTCATGCTTGCAGAGTTCAGTATGGTTGACGAGCTGAATCTCAGTGAGAGCTCGAGCACCGAGCGGTTGGCCGCAGAAGTTGACCGCCTCCTTGCCATCATTCGAGAGAAGCACCACGCTCACGGAGTTTCAGATGAGCCCTTCGTCTTTGTCAAAAACAATGCGGGAACCTACGGTATGGCCATCATGACCGCCCACTCGGGCGATGAGTTTCTTCAGCTGAATAAGAAGCAGCGCAAAAACATGAAAACGGGCAAAGGAAGTCAGTCCGTAACGAGCCTCATTATTCAAGAGGGGCTCGTTACCGTCGACCGCTTTCAAGGACTCGTCGCCGAGCCGGTCGTCTACCTTGTAAACAACCAAGCCTGTGGCGGCTTCTTCCGCCTTCACGACTCCGTTGATGAGCGCGGGAACCTGAATCAGCCGGGCATGCGTTTCAGTAAGCTCTGCTTCCACGAGCTAACAGGCTATGAAAACGTCTACGAGAAGGCCTGTGACATGGACTGCCTCAGCATGGTCTACAAGTATACTGCTCGCATTGCCTCACTGGCAGCCGGTTGTGAAATTAACTCTATCCCACTTCATGAGATCTAAACTCCTCTTTATCATCGATCCCCTTCCGACCTTTCACTTTGAGACGGATACGACTTTCGTCATCATGGCCGAGGCACAGCGACGGGGCCACGAGGTCTGGACGACTACCATCGATGAGCTGATGATGGCTGGCTCTCGACCGACGGCACCGATGCGCAGACTGAATATAACTAACCCGGCAGAGTTTGAGTGGCAGGAGTCAGAGGAGACGAAGCGCCCTCTTGATGAGATGGAGCTTATCTTCATGCGCAAAGATCCGCCCTTCAACATGGACTACATTATGGCGACCTACATCCTCTCTCTAGTGGATGAGGAAAAGACGCTCATCTTCAACAAGCCTTCGGGGCTCCGCGAGTTTAGTGAGAAGATGGGAATTTTCCTCTTCCCCGAACTCATCCCCGAGACTATTGTTGCCAAGAAAAAGGCCGAGCTCCGCGCCTTCCAAGAGACACAGGGGACGATCGTCCTCAAGACGCTTGACGGTTTTGCGGGAAGCAATATTTTCGTCCTGCACAAGGATGACAAGAACCGCAATGTCATTCTAGAGACAATGACCCGTGGGGAGCAGCGCTATGTTATGGCTCAGCGCTTTCTGCCCGAGATAAGTCAGGGCGACCGACGTGTCCTCGTTCTCAACGGGGAGATTCTGGGAGTCCACAACCGGCTGGCGGCTATCGATGACTACCGAAGCAATATCTCCGCAGGCGGGAGGAGTGCCGCCGCCAGGCTCAGTGAAAAAGAAGAGGAAATCTGCCTCACGATCGCACAGCGCCTCCGCAAACTGGGAATCGTCTTCGCGGGAATAGACCTGATTGGAACCTTTGTAACCGAGATTAACGTTACAAGTCCCACAGGCCTGGTTCTCATAAACAGTCATGAGGGAGTACATCTTGAGGCCCACGTCCTCGACTTCTTCGAACAGGCCATCGCAGCTCATACGGCATGATAGCAAAAAATAAGAATACCCGACCCGTCGCCTAAACCTATACCCCCTAATGTTTTCAAAATACCTCTCCATTATGCGGCTCGGCTGGCTCGACGCCATTGAGTATCGGACGGAGTTTTTTATCGGAATATTTGGCTGGAGTATCAGGCTCGTTATAGCCCTCTTTCTCTGGGCGGCGGTCGCACAAGCCTCTGGTGGAACGGTCGGCGGCTACACCTTCCCGGAAATAATGGTCTACTTCTTGGTCGTCCAGATTCTCTCGAGCTTTATCTTCTCGAGGGTCTCGTTTGTAATGGCGATGGATATCTATCGTGGCGACTTCGTGAACTTCCTCCTCAAACCCATCAACTATGTCGGGATGAGAATGGTCCATGAGCTGACACGTAATGCCTTCCGGACGATCCTAACCTTCCTCCTCTTTGGGGTCGTCATAGCTTTTGTCGGAGAACTTCCCGGGCTAACGGCTACACGCCTGGGGATCGCAATTCTGAGTATGATCGGGGCCTACCTCCTCAACTTCTTCATCGTGGGGATCATTGCACTAAGCGCCTTCTGGATCACGAGCAGTAACCGCCTCACCTTCATCTACTTTGGCATTCTGACCATCTTCTCGGGCATGATGATACCCCTCGACCTGTTTCCCGAGCCCTTTAAGGAGATCGTCCTCAACCTGCCCTTCGCTTTTATCTTCTACTTCCCGGCGAAGGTCTTTCAGAACCCGGCCGACCCCCTAACGTTTCTGCCCCAGCTTGGGCTTCAGTGGCTTTACCTTAGCCTTATAGGCCTGCTCATGTGGTTCCTCTACAGGCGCGGCGTCCGCCACTTCGAGGCCGTTGGACGATAGTGCACGGGCGATAAGATCTTCCTTTATGCGACACACCTTCATCATCTTCAGTAAGCTCTGCGACCTTAACTTTAAAAGGCTGCTGACCTACCGCGCGAGCTTCCTTATCTCGATGCTTTTGATGGGAATGTGGGTCTTTGCCTACGCGCTACTGATCGAGGTGATCTTCAGCCACACACCAGACCTTGCCGGCTGGGGGAAGGGAGAGGTTCTTATGATTATGACCTTCTACTACTTGGTTCAGAACCTAAGTGACATCTTCTTCAAGGACGATATCGAAAACTTTGGCGAGCTGGTTCGGCGAGGCGACCTCGACCTGCGTATAACAAAGCCGGCCCCCACACGCCTCCTCTCTTTTTTCTGGACGATGCGTTTCGATCACACCGCCAGCCTGATCTCCACGGGCCTCCTCTTCGCCTATGCCCTTCACAACCTGGAAGTTCTCCCCACACTTACACAACTGGCCGCGGGCTTTGGACTCATGCTCGTCGCCCTCCTCCTCTACTTCAGCATTCTCTCACTCATCGCCACCTTCACCTTCTGGATCAGCAAAAACGACAGCTTCAACTCGCTCATCTTCAACCTCTCCCAGCTAGCTCGCTACCCACGTCAGATCTACACCTCCTTCTTTTCACGCTTCATTACCTTTGGGCTTCCTCTAGCCCTGATCGCAACTGTTCCCGCCGAGGCCGCCCTCGATCGATCGGAGGCCTTCGTACCACTTTACCTGATCGGCATAACGGTTGTTTTCTACGCCGGCAGTCGGCTCTTCTGGTACTATGGCATGCGTCACTACACCTCGGCCAACTAAACGGCACCCGACACCCCATGAGTCTTATACACGTACAGAATCTCACAAAACAGTTCGTCCAGTACAAGCGAAAGGCCGGCATCTGGGGCTCCATACGGGGCCTCTTCCACCGCGAGTCGAGCCTTGTCGAGGCTGTAAAAGAGATCTCTTTCGATATAAAGAAAGGTGAGTTTGTGGGATTTGTGGGGCCAAATGGTGCGGGAAAGACGACCACGCTCAAGATGCTCTCGGGCATCCTGACCCCAACCACAGGTGAGGCGACGGTGATGGGGTTTACTCCATGGAAGCGTGCCGACGAGTTCAAAAGACGCTTTGCTCTTGTTATGGGGCAGAAGAACCAGCTCTGGTGGGATCTCCCCGTTGTTGAGAGCCTTGAGTTCAACCGCGTCATGTACGATATTCCAAAAACGACCTACACGAGCCAGAAAGATACTCTCGTGAAGCTTCTTAACATCGAGCATGTACTCGAAACTCAGGTACGTAAGCTCTCTCTGGGTGAGCGCATGAAGTGTGAGCTTGCAGCTGCACTCCTACACCGTCCGGAGGTCCTGTTTCTGGATGAGCCGACGATCGGGCTGGATGTGGTCTCGCAACAAAATATCCGGGAGTTCCTCCGTAGCTACAACAAAGAGGAGGGCGCGACGATAATCCTCACCTCCCACTACATGGAGGACATCCGCCGTCTCTGCGAGCGCGTCATAATAATTTCAACGGGAATGATTCTCTATGATGGCGATTATCAGCGACTCGTGGAGCACTTTGCCGATAGTAAATTAATTGAGATGAGCTTCAGGGAGGAGGTCTCACGCTCTGAGGTCGAGCGTTTTGGCGAGCTAGTGGAGTATAGTAAGACCCTCTGCAAGCTGGCGGTTCCGCGCAACGAGGTGAGAGAAAAAACCGCTCAGCTCCTGGAGCACCTTCCCATCGAAGATATCTCGATCCGGGAGGAGTCGATGGAAGACATCGTCAGTGATATCTTTCAGGGAAAGAAGCTCGCCCCACACGATAACCCACCCCGGCAGATACCCTAACCTATGTTTGAGTTTACCATTCACGACCGTGACCCCAAGAGCCAGGCGCGCACGGGAAGCTTCCAGACGCCCCATGGCATCATCGAGACTCCCTGCTTTATGCCCTGCGGTACAAAAGGCACGGTGAAGAGCTTCATGCCCCACGAGCTCAAGGAGATGGGCTGCCAGATAATGCTCTCCAATACCTACCACCTTATGCTCCGCCCCAGCAGTGAGCTGGTTGCTAAGATGGGAGGACTCCACAAGTGGATTCAGTGGGATCGCCCCATCCTCACCGACTCGGGTGGCTTCCAGGTCTTCTCATTGGGACATATGAGTAAGATTAAAGACGAGGGAGTGACCTTTAACTCTCACATTAACGGCAGCAAGTACCTACTCACTCCTGAGCGGGCCATTAAGATTCAAGAGGAGTTGGGCGCGGATATCATCATGGCCTTTGACGAGTGTGCCCCCGCCGATGCCGACGAGCGCTACACCCGGGGTGCGATGGAGAGGACTCACCAGTGGTTCTCGCGCTGTATCGAGTCAAAAACGCGGTCAGACCAGGCGCTCTTCCCCATTATTCAGGGCGGAACCTTTCCCGAGCTCCGCAAGGCCTCAGCAGCCTTTCTGACCTCGTTCGACACGCCGGGCATCGCTCTAGGTGGCGTGGCCGTTGGGGAGGGCAAAGAAGAGATGTGGAGGGCCGTTGAGACGGTCATGCCCTTTCTGCCGGATGGCAAGCCCCACTACCTCATGGGCGTGGGAGATCCTGCCGATGTGGTCAAAGCCGTCATGTACGGAATGGACATGTTTGACTGCGTCCTTCCAACTCGCCTTGCACGTCACGCGACCTTCTGGGACGAGACCGGCAGACGCATCTCAATGACCCGTGCGGCCTTCATAGACGATCCGGCTCCCCTCATCGCCTCCTGCACCTGCGCCTGCTGTAAGAATTTTTCGCGAAGCTACCTGCGCCACCTTATGATCGAGCGCGAAATTCTCGGTGCGCGACTCCTTTCTATACACAACCTCCATTTCTTGTTAGAGTTGATGCGACAGATTCGACAGGCGATCAAAGAAGATCGTCTTCACACCATCTATGAGCGCTTCCACTCTCAATCTCATTAACTTCTTCTTCGAACTGGGCCTGCTCAAAAAGTTTGAGCACTGCGGCACCAAGTTCGCGGGGGTTAAACACCCGGACAGTCTCGGTGAGCACAGCTGTCGAGCCGCACAGATCGGCTTTGCTTTGGCGATGATGGAAGAGGCAGGCGCCGAGAAGGTTGCCGTTATGTGCCTGATGCACGACATCGGGGAGATCCGTGTGGGAGACGCCCACCGAATCGCAAGCCGCTACTTGGAGGTCCGCCCCGGCGAGAGAAAGGCGATGATAGATCAGACAGAAAACCTCCCCGAGCCTCTCAAAGAGAAGGTTCGCAGCCTCTGGGATGAGTTCCACGACCAGAAGACCCACGACTCTCACGTAGCTCGCGACGCCGACCTCCTTGAGACCATGCTGGAGGCGAAAGAGCAGTTCGACAACGGCTACAAGGCGGCCTGGCGCTGGCTGGAAAATGGCCACAAGGAGCTCAAAACAGATTCCGCCAAGCAGCTCTACACACAGCTCACCACAACCGCCTTCAGCGACTGGTGGGACCACCTTAACTAACACTCCATGATCGCCTATCTCGACGGAACCATTATCGACAAGCACGAGCGCACGCTGATTATCGGCGTGGGCGGGGTGGGCTATCTGGTACACGTCTCACGCGCCATTCACGACCTCCACAACAAAGGTCAGGCCGTTGAACTCTTCATACATACCAACGTCAGAGAGGACGACCTCTCGCTCTACGGCTTCCCCGAGATGCGCCAGCTCGAGTTCTTTAAGCTCCTCATCGGGGTTTCAGGAGTTGGGCCGAGGAGCGCACTTGAGATTATGAACACGCCCCTTGAGCGCCTCCGCTCGGCGATCGCCCGCAAAGAGATCTTAGTCCTCACAAAGATACAGGGGATCGGGAAGAAGACGGCGGAGCGAATCTGTGTAGACCTTGAAAACAAGATGAGCCAGGAGGAGCTGACCGCACGCGCGGAGGAGGCTGAGCCCGATGAGCTAAGAGTGGGCGAGGACATAATCCAGGCCCTCATCTCTCTGGGCTACAAACGGCACCACGTCATGCACGGCCTGAAGGACATTCCCGAGACGATCAGCAAAGAAGAAGATGTGATAAAATACTTCCTTCAACACGCCTAATCGATGAAGATCCGCTACTCGCAAACGAGCACCACAGATAAGGCTGCACTCAAGAGTCTCCGAGCTAAGCTCGACCTCCAGCGCGGCACGATCCAGGGACTCCCCTTTGCACGACTAAAGGACAACGACCCCGAGGAGATAATCAAGCTAGCCGCTCCCTACAAGCACTTTTCTCATATCTGCCTGGTGGGCCTCGGCGGCTCGAGCCTGGGAGTAAAGGCCATTGCTCATGCCCTGGGAGTGAGTAAGATAACCTTTCTGGACAATATCGACCCACAGATGGTGAGTCAGCTCCTGGCCGGCCTCGATCCCAAAGAAACACTCTTTATCATTAGTAGTAAGTCGGGAGGAACGATTGAGGTGATAAGTCTTGCACGGATTCTGCTCGAAAAGATCGCCCGCCCCTCACAGGTTGTAATCATCACAGACCCAACTCCAAGCCCTCTGATGGAGCTGGCAGAGAAGCACAAGATACGTCAGATCATCAACTCTCCTGCCGACGTGCCCGGACGATTCTCGCTCCTGAGTGAGACGGGCCTCTTTCCCCTGGCCTGTGCCGGAGTTCCCATTGAAAAACTTGTGGAGGGTGCCCGCCAGACCAAGTGGAAGCAGGTTACAGAGCTCGCCGCACAGACCTACCTCAACGCAAAAAAAGGCCGCACGACCCTCCCCCTCTTCGTCTACAGCGAGCGCCTCTCAAAGCTCACCGACTGGTACATACAGCTCCTGGCGGAGAGCATCGGCAAGCGGCGTACCGTCGGCATCACTCCTCTTAAGGCGGTTGGAGTTAAGGACCAGCATGCCCAGCTTCAACTGTTTTTAGATGGCCCACGTGACAAGTTCTTCCTCTTTGTTAAGGCGGAAAACGATGGTCCCCAGCTCACGATTCCCGGTGAAGGCTACTCGCTCAATGCTCTCTTTGATGCGGAGTATCGCGGCGTAATAGGGGCCTTTAAGAAGCGGAAAAACTCATTTGGGGAGCTTGTCATTGAGGAGGTAGCCACAACGCAGCTTGGAGAACTCGTTTACCTTCTAGAACTGCAGGTTGCCTGTCTCGGCTCCCTCTACGGAATCAACTTTCAGAACCAGCCGGCCGTGGAGCTCAGTAAGCAGCTCACAAAACTGAGCCTGTCTAAACTCGTGCCATAAGATGAGTTTGTGTTGTTAAAAAAAAACGACACGGGCATATTTTGTTTCTGTGAAGCCCCATAAACCCCTCACTCTATAACTAGTACATCAGTTTGACTATACGACAACAAGCAGTAGAATGCTTAAATAGGAGTCCAAACAAAATTGACATCCTCCCTCATGCCCTCTAACATCGTGTTATTATGTTTACGACCCAAGACGATACGCAAGCTGTGACTGCAATACCAGCAGTTAAGGAGCTTGTAAACAACTTGCTCATCCTCCTCTCCCCCAAAGAAAAACATATTATAGAAAATCGCTACAGTCTGAATGGGCGGCCCCACTCAACGCTGGAGCGGATTGGCCAGGAGTTCGGCGTCACCCGGGAGCGCATTAGGCAGATCGAAAAAAATGCACTTAAGAAGCTCTCAAGAAACGTCGTCAACACAAAGCTCAACATCTTCAATCAGCTCGGCAATACGATCATACAAAAATACGAAGGACTCGTCCTCGAAGAAAGAATCATCAGTGAGATACTAAGCCTCGTGAGCTCTCCCGAGACTGTTGACCGATCCTCAATTCGCCTCTCACTCGAGCTGGACAGCAATCTTGAGCGCGTTCCAAATACCATCAACTGCTATCCCTACTTCAAGCTAAAGACACTCGAGAAGAGTGAGATCAATCGTATCGCCAGCTGGGCCCTTAAGTATCTGACCAAGAAAAAAACTGTCGAGGCCCTCGATGCTCTGGTTGCAGCTTACTCAAAGGAGTTTGCAAAGAATATCAGCAAGCAGTTTATGAGCTCAGCCCTCTCCCTCGATCGACGGCTGAAGCTCCTCAAAAAGGGCGTGGGACTCGCTTCATGGCGCTCGATTAATCCACGCACACTCCGTGACAAGATAACCTACATCCTCAAGGATCATGGGAAGTCCCTTCACTACGTTGAAATTGCAAATCGCATTGCCGAGAGCAAGTTCGACAAGAAGATGATCAACGTACAGGCTGTTCACAACGAGCTGATTCGCGATGAGACCTTCGTTCTTATCGGCAGAGGGATCTATGCGCTCCGTGCATGGGGATATGTTGATGGGACGGTCGCTGATGTCATTGCGGATATCCTCCGCACCAATGGTTCTCTCGAGCGCGACGCCATCATAGCTGAAGTACTGAAGCGACGGCAGGTTAAGCGGATCACGATCATTCTCAACCTTAAGAACAAGCCTATATTCGAGCGTGTGGGACGTAACGTCTACTCTCTCAAGGGTTAAGACGGCGCGAAGGACAGGCACGACGGGAGGTTCACAAATGATTAGGGGCTCTTTTGGCAGCAGCAATAAATTAACGGTAGCTTTTTGCTATACTCAGCCCCAGAGCGGTGCCTATCAGCCCGCCGGCTACCGCATCCGAGAGCGTCCGTAAGGGCCATGTAGGATGAGGAGACGAGCCAGCCGAGGACAACTGCCTGAACGACGGCGGACGCAGTCCTAATGGCCTTGGGGCTTCCTGTGAGGGGGCCACCCTATTGGGCCTACTCTACCTCGACAATCTCCACGTCATCGATCCACAGCTCGCCGACCTCGTGGTCGATGTAGCGGAGGCCATCGGCGGAGACCTCTCCGTCAGAAGAACGGAAAATTAGGCGGAAGTCTGACTCGTAGTTGTTGGGAACCGTGAAGGTTCGCTCGTAGTAGGTCCAGTCGTTCACGGTATAGAGAATAGGCAGCTCCTCAAAGGCAACGAGCTCAAAGTCCTGGTTTGAGTTGGCGATACCTAGACGAGGCGTCACCGAGCCGGTTACCTTGTACCAGAAGGAGAAGGTATACTGTTGGCCGGCTCTAACGGGAATGCCAAGTTGCTGCGTACCGGCATCGTCGCGGCGCTGGGGGATCGGATCAGGTGGCGTCGTAATGTAGAGAGCCTGCTCACCGGAGTGAACAACATCTCTCACTTTCTGGAAGATACCGGGGCCGGCAAAAGGCAGCCACTGATCGACACCATCAGCTTCCATATCACCATCTCGGACAAAGGCGAGCTCGGGAACCTCCTCGATCAGCACCTCATCTAGGTACCCCTCACCATTGTTAATGCGGATAACGAGACGGAAGTCCTTGATAGTACCATCGGCATTTACGCCGATAGCCTCGGGCGTGAAAAAGCGTTCGTAGGTCTTCCAGTCACCATTCGTTGGTTGGAGGTTGACCTGTACTCCTTCAATATCCACATTTGATGAGCGGTTACCAAGCGTGGTCGAGAGCTTACCCGAAACCAGCTTGTATTTGAAGGCATAGCGGTAGGTTTTTCCGGCAACAACCGGGAGGTAGAGCTGCTGAACTCCCGCGTTCTTACCACGTGTATCGAGGTAGATGCCCTGGGAGGCACTCGACGCCTCTGCCGAGGTCTTTTCAAGAGTGACAGGCCTGCCCCAACTCTTCCAAGCGTCCAGCCCCGGAAGCTCCATATCTCCATCACTCACATACTCTATGGCATCCACCGCTTCAATATTCACATCATCAAGGAAGGCCTCACCACCACGGACTCTGAGTACCATTCGGAAGTCCGGAATGATTACACCCTCGCCCGCTAGAGCTGACGGAGCCATAAAGTAGCGCTCATAGGTACGCCACTCATCCGGCGCTGCACTCAGAACGGTCACCTTGCTTTCGAGGTCACCATTCGAGGTGTGGATGCCCAAGTTCGTTTCGAGGGTTCCCGACTTGAGTTTGTATCTGAAGCTGTATTTGTAAGCCTGTCCTCCCAGTACGGCAAGACCAAGCTGCTGCACTCCGGCATGCCTATTTCTCGCATCAAGATAGAGACTCTGGCGTCCGGCTGAGAACTCAGTCGTGCTCTTAGATTTGGCCGTTGGCGTTCCCCAGCTGCGCCATGCGGCGACGCCGGCAGACTCCATCGTTCCATCATTAACCAAGTTTGTTGAGACCTGCGCCTTCAAGTTGATGACAAATGAAGGAACCAGTGGGTCGTTTAAGTTGATCGTCATCCGGGCAGTACGCTCACCAAGATTGGGCTGGGAGAAGCGCACTTTAAATTCGGTTGAGGCACCAACGACAAGAGCATCATTAGGCACTCCCACCAAAGTGAAGAGCTCAGCCTCAGCTCCGGTAAGAGCTACCCGTGGATTACCGGTAAGCAAGAGGGTATCGGTTCCCAGATTTGAAAGGCGAATCGTAACTTCTCCAACCTCATCGGGCGCCAAGATACCGAAACTCGCCTCACCTCCTGTAGAACGAACGGAGTCATTCACCGTCAGCTTAATGCTGGGCTGCCCTTCGACAACCGGAATCTTAATGCGTCCCAGATAAGTCGCAACGCGCGTAATATTACCGTCAAAAATCCTTATAAAGAAACCACGGAGGAGGTTGAAGCGAGCACGTGCGACCACATCAGCGGTATCGAGCCCCAGAGAGGCGAAGTTCACGCCGGAGCCATCGGGCAGAACGACTCCATCACCGGCAACGACCACAGCCGAGCCATCGGAGCGCGTCACGACGATCTCATTCCCCTGAGCTCCCTGATTAACATCTCCAACAGCCGGAGCACCAACAGACTGACCTACGTTCACCGGAAAGCCGGCCAGCGCCTGCCCTGTGGCTTTACTCAAGCCGAGCAGAGTTCCATTTCGCGTAACACCAAAAAGTTTATCTCCATCCTCAGCAAGAGGTTCTACAACTGCTGAAGGCGTTGCAAACTGAGCCGTTCGGGCCCACTGACCATTAGTTTCGGCATACAGTTCAATGCGATTTTGTCCGGGAAGAGCGACGGCAAGACCCCCCTCCGATGGTGCAGTGAGGGCCCCGGCCTCACCCAGATTGAAGAGAGGTAGAGAAGTCCAGGTACCGTTCACCAAAGAATAGTCATAACGAACAACAGCCCCACCTGTTGTCGAAAGTACAACTGAATCCAAAGCACCAGCTACGCCACGTAAGACGACGGGATCATAGTGAACATCACCCGCGATAAGTGCGCTAACAACCTCATTGCCGCCTGATGAAAAGGCATTAAGGCTGTAGACGTTCTGGGCGGTTCGCGTGACTACAACGACCTCGTTAAGTCCATTCCCCGCCACATTGGCCATCACCGGTGAGGAGACGACCACGGCATTATCTATAAAGATCGGAAAGCCGCTCAGGAGGTTCCCCTCATATGAGTAGCCCTGAAGAGCTCCATCGCTGCTTGTTGCGAAGCGTTCGGCTCCGGGAGAGGTAGTATCGAGCTCACCGAGGGTGGGCAGAAAACTGCTCTCACGCGCGAGCGCCGTTGTGGAAGCCACGATTAGTGAGGTGAGCGCCAGCAGAGCCAGCAGACCGAGTTTTTTACGGATTGGGATAACCATAAAGTGGGGGAAATTAAGGGGTCAGTTACTGTTGTAGGTCGATATCTTCTTGCTCTCTCTCCCATGGAGCGATCCACTGGTCGAGCTGCTGCTGAGAGATTGTTGCGGGGAGTTTAAAGAGGAAGGGAAGGGGCGTGTAATCTTTTTTATTGGCAACTCCCATAATATAGCCCTCGTCGTTGATCGACTGGACCGTGTAACTGAACGGCCCCCACTCGTAGGTCTGCCAGTCCAGATTTTCGGGAAGAAGTTTCTCAATCTGCACAACCTTCTCGCCATCCCATAACAGAGGACGCATGCGGGGATAAAAGGCCTTATCCTCAACAAGGCCCGATCCAACCACCTGCCCCTTGTTATTGAGGCTGAGGTTTTCTGCACCCTCCCAGAGCTTCTTCATTACACCATCCTGCCAAAGATAGGTAGCGGAGGGAAATGCGTTATCAGGCTCGGCAGGCTCCTCGGCAAATCCCACCACCTGCCCCTGTTCGTTGATCTCGAGCGGGGTGTTCCTCGCGCCGCCAAAGGTCGGTAAGACGGTTAGCGTGCCATGATCAAATAAGAAACCTATATCGTAGGCAGAATCCGGCTTACTCGGCATCGTGCCGATCATCTGGCCCTTGTTATTGATGCGAAAGACGGAGATGTTTTTACCTTTGTTTGGAAGCTCATCATTATGAAATGCCCCATCGTACCAGAGGAAGCTGGCAGACTCGGCTCCGCCCCTCAAGACTTGATCCCCAACAACCTGTCCAAGATCGTTAATTGAAGTAGCTGTGCCTTCAAAACCGCGGCCGCCAATTAAGGTGATCTTGCCATCGTCCCAGAGGAAGGGGCGATTAGGAGTGTCTCCTTCTCTGCCACCAACAACTCCCACAACCTGCCCCTTACTATTAACATCGAAAGGCACGTAGTAGTAGTTGGAGTCGGTAGAATAGGCCCGGGAGCTACCATTGCTCCAGAGATGGCCCTCAAAGGCCAGTGCTCCTTCACTATTAAGGTGGAGGTCGCCATTTGAAAGATGATCGGTCCCCAACTCCAGCTCGAGCACTCCCCCCTCGGGAAGGTAGAGCTTGGGTAGCTTCCGACTCTGCTGGATCGTATAAGCCTCCTCCTTATAAGTCTTGAGCTGAACCTCCGGAAGAGTTACCACATCTTTTTCAGAGTGGCGCTGATCGGCCTCCAGATAGCCCTGATCAATTGCGACCTTCTGAGCAGACTGAATAAGATAGAGCTGCTCCGTCTCAGCCGACCGAACAAAAGTCGTTCGTCGCAGCCTTAGGAGCTCGCGGAACGAGACCTGCCGAGCATCACGATAGCTGAGTCCCAACTCTCTGAGTGTTTTTGAAGAAATAGCCACCCGCCTGCCCTTTTCTACGACGTAAACGGTACGACGATTTTTAGCCCGCACCAGATCGACTCCCAGTGCCGTTGCCTTTTCAGAGACGACGCTGAGCTGCCCGCTCTCGCCTCCCGCACCAACGGCCGCATGAGCGGGAAGAGTCCCGACAAGAAGGGTTAGAAGCAGAAGTCCGCTGGTGAGTGAGATGGATTTTTTCATGGGGGTGGTTAAGATAGTACTAATTGGCTTGGATTAGGTGTGCATCGGGAGAAGGCACTGCTTCAGGCTTCTGCTCATCTTCGTCAAAAAAAATCTTATCTTCCAAATCGATACAGGGCCCCATTTTCGTTATATTAGGGCTCGTCGTGTCGAATAGGCAGACGTAACGAGCATTATCACTTAGACGTAGTTCAATACGGCCGTATCCCGCATGGTTCTGCCCAAAACTATAGGCTTGGTGCTCTCCGTCCGGATAGACTACCTCCAACCTCTTAGTATCGTCTCGGCCCGGTGAATCATTCTCAACCCTGCTGAACGACACCCTGGTTCCATCCGGTGTGATCCAAAGGGTACCGGAAGATCGTCCGCAGGCAGCCACGAGTATCAGTAGTGTAAGTGAGAGAAGTGTTATTATGGTGATTTTCATGCTTTAGGTTTTGAAAATAATCATATACGGATTAATAGATTTTAATATAAACCCACTCATCATCAATTCTTTCAGGTGCTAACTCTCTCCTTTCAAGTACAACTTTTCCACGAACCGTCATAGGAAAATTGACCTCGTAAAGACATGAAAAAATTTGCGGACAATAAAGTATCATCTTTTCTCCACCTATTGCTCCAAAACTTTTAAAAAAACTGAGTGCGAAGGCTGGACTTGAGCCAATAATTGAAACCTCCTTGCTCGCGGTAACGCTGGGTTCGTATGTGAGGAGATCATATCCTAGCGCATCGTCTGGATCGGGAACAGATACAACATACTTGGGAACCAAATCTGAGATACCCACAGGATATTCACCAAGATCCAATTTATATTGATTTATTGCCTGTACGAGTGGGGAGTATTGAGCCAATGAACGAGACAGAAATGCGTTCTCAATAAATGGCGATAGTACCATAAATAAGAATAACAAAAATACATTACTCAGTAGCAGCATATATTTTCTAGGGAAAAAAATTATCTCCGCATACCTTTTTTGCAAAAAATGGTTGATAACATTAAGTGCCGATAAAAATAGGAGAAAGTAAAGGTATGTCATGCTAGTGCTTATTTAGTCTTCCAGTAATCATAGCCGGGAGCAGAAATAAAAGTGTACCCTAACTCATATTCAAGTGCTTTGTTGAGTTTTTGGTCATCAATATTTAAACCGTATTTTTGGTACAAAGTTATGCCGGTTTTAATAAGCATCTGATCCGTTGGATCGTCAAAATAAGATGCATACCAGTCGGTGTCAGAAGTACGGCTATATATTTGTGCGGCACCAGCACCGGAAAGCAATGTAGTGGAGGGTATTCCAGCTGCTGCGCCTGTGTAACCAAAATTTATATTGCCTCTGGCATCAAAAAGCACTCTGTTGTCAGTTACACCAGCTAATGTAACCGGCTCTGTAGAACCAAAACGTTTTACATCCTGAATTTTATAATCCCAATCTCCACCTGGTTTGACGTGATTAAAAAACTGAATATATGTTGATGCTCTTTCCGCCTCATATAGTAACCCGGCTGCAGCTTTTGCCCCCACTCTTGCTCCGGGCCTCCACCATGGTATCTTATTCGCCTCTTTCAGTGCTTCCGCACGTACTAACAAGTCGTGCTGATAAGCATTAGCCATCTCTTTCCCGTTAGCTTTCAACTTCTGGATAAGATCACTCGTTGGGTCAAAACAGATGGAGCAAACTGATGTTGCAGATGCTGAGGAACTGGCAAGTAAGATAGGTGTCGAGGCATAACTTGAGTTATCTTCTATAATCTGTTCCGTTACCGCCTCCGACTCATTTCCCGTCGGGTCAGTATACCTTAAGGGGTTATTATTTGCGTAAGCGTAGGAGTTCCTTGAGATCAGACTACCAACTGCCCCCATGTACTTGTCGCGGCTTATAAAGCGGCCCGTTGTTGGGTTGTAGTAGCGGGCGTTGTAGTAGAAGAGGTTGGACTCGGAGTCGTACTCCTGGCCCGTAAAGAGGTAGCGGGTCTCATCACTTCCAAGCGAACCGATAATCTCTCCGTAGGGATCGTAGTCGTACTGCTGAGTGATCTCACCGGCTTCATTACTCAACATAACGGCGGAGCCGAGGGCATCGGAGTGTACGAAGATGATTCGTCCTTGGGCGTCAATCTCTGCCACCTCTCCAACTCCCTGAACGATCGTCCTTTCCACTCCACCATTGGTGTTGAGCTCGTTCAGGACGGTCAGCCCATCATTGAAGTAGTAGGTCGAGTCGGAGCCGTTGACGGTCTTCTTGATTCGATTGCCCGCGTCATCATAGGCAAAGGTCAGGCTGTTCTCATTGAGCTGAGGCATGAAGTTGGGACGAGAGGCGTCCGTGTAGCGAATCTGGGAGAGTCGGTTCTGAACATCCCAGCTGTAGCTGACGTTCTTGAGTGGCTGGCCCAGACGAGAGTAGCTCTCACGGGTGAGTGAGCCGTTGCCGTCATACTCCATCGCAACGGTCAGACGGCCGTTGGTCGTGTAGGAGCGGAGCTCCTCAGAGTCGTTTGCGTAACTGTAAGAGGTCGAGCCGAGCGCCGAGCCCAGGCTCAGACGATTTCCTTGAGCGTCATAGTTAAAGCGGAGGTCCTGAGCTCCGGCTACGTCGGTATAGTCGACAGTCTTGAGCTGATCGAGAAGATCATAGGTGTAGTTGATAGTTCGGTCGGTATCGGTACCATCCACAGAGGTGCGCTCCACAAGCTGAGTTCTATTACTCTGAGCATCGAAGTCGTACTCGTGAGCGAAGAGCTCGTTGTTCTGAGCGTCACGGAGGGTAATGTTATCGAGACGATTCAGTGAGTCATAGCCGTAGCTTGTGGCCAAGCCGTTCCCATAGGTAAGTTCGGTTGGCTGGGCGAGGGCGTTGTACTCATAGGTCGCGAGTGCACTTCCACCGAAGGTCACAGTGTCGAGCAGGCCTCGGCTGTCGTAGTTGTAGTCCAGGAGCCGTCCGGCGGCATCCGTTAGAGTGTTGAGCTTACCATCGGCCGTGTAGGTGCGGTTCACAGCATACGACTGACCGTTGAGGTCGGTGTAGGTTTTCGTCTCACGGGTTCTCAGGTTGAGGAGGTCATACTGATAGCTGGTTGTACCAACAGGCTCGACGAGCTGGGTAAGCTGATCCCAGTTATCGTAGCTGTAGTTGAAGATTGAGCCATCATCAAGAGCCTTGCGGGTAAGGCGACTCTTAGCGTCGTAGGCGAAGGTCGTGAGCTGCCCCTCTCCATCGGTCTTCTGAGTAATGTTCCCCAGAGCATCATAGTCAAAGCCTTCCGTCTTATTGCCCGGGTGGGTTATCTGCGTAACGCGGTTAAGGGCATCGTAACTAAAGGCGGTGACAGTACCCCCCGTCGTCTCGGCGAGACGATTACCGTTGTTATCATAGGTGTAGCTGGTGACTGTTTCTACTGCGTTGCTCTCTGTTAAGAGGCGGTTGAGCTTGTCGTAGGTGTAGGTCGTCGTGTGATTGAGCCAGTCGCTCTCGCTGGTGGTGTTGCCCGCGGCATCGTAGAGATAGTCGAGAGTAGCTCCCGAGACGTTGGTAACGGTTGTGAGACGGTTCGCATTGTCATAGTCGTAATTGGTAACGGTGTTATCCGGGGCTGTAACCTGCACCTTGTTGCCGTTGCCATCAAAGACTGTGACCGTAAGATTCTGGTCGGCATCACGCTGCTGGATGGCTCTGCCGAAGTCGTCATAGGTAGAGCTGACCGTGCGTCCAAGCTCATCAGTCCTGCTCGTCAGATTAGAGAGCGCGTCGTAGGTGTAGCTAACATGGGCCCCCTTGGCATCCGTCGTCTGAGTCTTTCGATCAAGATTATCGTAGGTGTGAGTGGTGACGTGGGCACTGTTGTTACCATTGGCATCCTTGCGGTCAACAACCTGCAGCAGATTGTTCTGCTTGTCATAGGTGAAGGTCGTCTCTTTGTTCAAAGAGTTCCGCTCCAAGATGAGGCGGTTCATCTCGTCATAGCCATAAGTTGCCGTATTCCCATCCGCATTGCGCAGAGCGGGGTCGGCGTTGGCACGGGCATCGCGAACACCTGTTCTATTACCGTTCGCATCATAGGTGTAGGAGGTGAGGCCACCCGCCGTATCAGTTACGGAGGTCAGGCGTCCAAGGAGGTCATAGGTCGTGGTCGTCGTCTGCCCCTTGGGATCGGTCGTACTTACGAGCTCATCAAAGCCATCATAAGTGTAGGTGGTCTCAACAAATGAGGTCTGACCGGCATCAACGAACTTCTTCGATGAGAGGAGGTTGTTACGACCATCATAGCTAAAGACTGAAGACTGGCCCTGAGTGTTGCTCTCGCTCACCTTGTTACCATTGCGGTCGTACTGAAACGTCGTCGTATTATAGGGGGCAGCTATAGCTGAGACACGATTGGCATCGTCATAGCTGTAGCTGGTGACAACATCGCGCGCATCAACATCCCTCACCTTGTTGCCAACGAAGTCGTACTCACTACTCGTGAAGATGGTCTCACCGCGAGGGCCTGTGATCGACGTTGAGAGAAGGCTCTCCTCGATGTCAGTGTCGTAAACATAGGTCGTGACACGTCCCTGTGGATCGTTCTTCTGGATAAGATGGTCCTCACTGTCGTAGATGTAGGTCGTGACATTTCCCGCCGGATCCTGGGCCCGCTTCAGGTTGCCGTGACTATCGTACTGGAACTGAGAGACAAAGCCGCGCGCGTTGGTCACACTCGTCTTGTTACCAAAAACATCGTAGACGTAGCTTCGCTGAACCAGCTGAGTTGAGCCATCGGGAAGGGTTACCGTAATCGACTCCCCCGTTCTGTAGTTCTGGGCGGCATCGTAGGTGTAGTCGGTGACGTTGTTGTTCTTATCCCATGAGCGGAGGATGTTTCCCCTATTGTCATAACTAAAGCGCTCCTGCCCACCGAGATCGTAGTTGATGGTAAGGAGGTTTCCGTTACTCTGGTCGTAAACAAAGTTGGCAGATCGGATAACAACCGTTGCCGGGTTGACGAGAGAGGTTGCCGTCTTGGTCTGAACACTGACCTTGTTAACTACGGGGTGGTACTGATAGGTCGTGACCGTGTTCCAGCCGTGACTAAATGGTTGCTGCTGACGGGTTACTCTGCGGTACTGATCATAGTCGTAGAGCGTCGCATTGCCGTTTGGATCGGTAACACGCGTGGCCATGCCATCAGGATTATACTGGTATGAGGTCGCTCCACCATTATCGCCTTCTTTTTCGTAGATCTTAAGACCCTCCTGATCAAAACAGGTATAGGTCTTGTAGAAGTCGGGATCATCACCTGAGCGGAAGTTTTTCACGGTCGTACATGAGGTGCTTCCGGGGACGTTTCCGTCGGGAGCATCCGTGTAGCTCAAGGTGTAGATGCGTCGTTGATCGTTGGCACCGAGACGAGGGTTCTTTTCGTCCTGGCGGATGACACGTCCTTGATCGTCATAGGTATTGTAGAGGACCGTTCCACGCGCATCCGTATAGGTGGCCATACGGTCGTTATCATAGGTGAAGGTTCGAACGAGATTTTCAGTTGAGCCGTTAAACGAGCGGACATTGGTCACCGTGGTAAGGAAGCCACTTTCGTAACCATAGCGAACCAGCCGGTGGTCCTGAGTATTCAGATTATCGTGAACTTCGGTAATCTTATCGAACATCTCCCCATCATCCTCTGCACCATAAACGAAGCTGACCGTTCGGCCCGAGGCATCGGTAATAGTTGTAAGAAGTGGAATATCGCGACGCTGAATATAAGTGAAAGCGGTGACATTTCCCTTAAGATCAGTAATCTGCTCAACCATGCCGAGCTGCGTTGTCCTCTTATAGGTAAAGTCATAGCGAACGCCATCAAATGTGGTGTAAGTCAGGAGGGCATTGTCCGGCGTTCCGTTGTTGACCAAGGTTCCATCAACACCTTTCGGTGCAACGAAGGTCGCGCCGTTATCATTGGTCGTAAAGAGGGCCGCGAGGGTACCTCCAAGATAGACGAGAACATTTCTCGTAGCTGGATCCTGGTAGTAGTACATGTTGGTGGAGTGATTCCATCCAAAACCGATACGGTTATTCTTGTCGACCACGCGGCTGTTGTAGCTGCGCGTTATGTTTATGGGAATACCACGCCCCTTGAGCTCAAGATCGGTCTGAATGAACTCAAAGACTCCCGTACGGATGTTAACCGGATCGGCGGCGTAGTTGATTGCCAGCTTGTCAACCAAGGTCGAAAGCCAGTTTGAGGCATTCAGCTGGAAGAGGGAGACCGTCTGAGCACCATTAACATTAGTTCCGACATACTTCTCTTCAAGATCAGAGAAGGTGTCTCTATCGGTATCAGAGAGCTCTTCCGGATCTGGTGGGGGGGTTGCACCTCCTCCGCCACCTCCGCCCGGGCTACAGTTTCCACAGTAGCCGCTGCGCTCAACGGTAAAGATCTGATCCGAGTCAACCGCATTGTTGTTGTAGTTACGCTCGCTCAAACTGTTTGCGGTGTTCATGCCAAGGACAAGCACATAGCTATCGTTGAAGGGAATATTTCCGGGCACAACACCTGAGAGCGTCCTCAAAACATTGGCACCGGCAGAGATATCGAGGGAGGCCGGATTGTGCGACGTTAACTGGTAAAGCTCCCCTGTGCTCGTCGACTGGAGTACAAGAATGTAGGGAAGACCGATGGCCGTGATATTGCCCGAGTTCATGATACGAGCCTGCGCCTCGAGACGCTCGCCTGAGATAAATGTGTGGACGTTCTGAACGTCCAGATTGACGGGGTAGATATCGCGAGTCTCAGGGACGGTAAAGCTCACTGAGCTCTTATTGTTACCTTCACTGCTCTCATTGGTGATCTCGTCCAGATTGTCGACCCAGAAGGAGAAGTAGTAGGTCCCCGAGGCAGTCCCCTCCGGAACGGTATAACTTATAGATTCGCTGCTCGTATTACTTCCGCTACCACTGGCCTGAAGAGTTCCAAACGAGTCATTTCCTATGCTATTTCCATCTGAGTAAGAAGGGTTGGAGCGACTAATATAATAGCGCACGTGGCCGGAGTCGTTCGCCGCACCCTGACCATTATTTCGAACCTGCAGGCTGAGCGTCGTGGAGTCACCGGGATAGACCGAATTATCCGTTAGGCTGGCATTGGCGTAGGTGATATCAGAAAGTTGCGCACGCGCATTTACGGTAAGCGCACGCGTGAACTTGTTATTGCTCTCGTTCGACTCGGCAATCTGTTGCAGTGAGTCTATCCAGTAGTAAAAAGTGTAGTTTCCGGGAGCCAGATCATTGGGGATTGTATAGCTGAAGCTAACCTGAGTCGTGCTATTTGCATTAATCGCGTTAAATGTCCGGTAGCCGACATAGTAGGTACCGGAATAATCCTCGCCAACTCCACTGGGTCTCAGGTAGTAAGAGATGCGCCCGGTCCGTCCGGTGCTAACACTCCCACGGTTGGAGATCGTATTTGTGATAGTGTAAACCTCGCCTTGATCGATACTTGCCACAGCGGATGAGCCCCCGGAAGTAAGATCCGGGAAGAGAGCCGGTGCCGTGGTATTTACCTTAAGGTAAGGACCGTTGTCATTAGCATTCCGTGAAGAGCTGAAAATCATCAACTTGTCGGGCCAAGCGGGGCGGGCACCGCTGTTCCACGTGGGTGTTGGCTCAACCAAGAGGCCATAGTTATTTCGAGCACCACTGAACCAGTCACGAACGAGGTTACTGACCGTCCAGCTGTACCAGCCGATGCTCTGAGTGTTTACATCTCGAAAACCGATGTCGGTCATCCTACCTCGGATGTCATTGTAGTGGAAGTCCCAATCACGTTGCCAGAAAGTATCAATCCTTCGCGCAACCGTCGAGACGCTTCCCCTGAAACTACCATTCCCCAGAGTCGTTCGGAGATACATTAAGAGGAAGGCGGAGTTGATCGTGTAGTTCGCGGGGATCGCACTGATATTGAACTTCATGATCGGATGACGTGTCGCGAGGTCACGACTGGAATAGCCCATATAAAGATCGGCTGATTCGGTCCAGCTACCAGCTATATACCTAAGGTAAAAGTCAGTTGTCGAAAAGCTATTGTTCTGACAAGAAAGCCCGTTCCCATTGAGGTCGCGATTTCCTGCAAGACAGAAGTAGTACTCGGGATCGATCGTGACCGGGTACTGGCGCTCTTTGGACAAAAGGTAGTCGGCGCTAAGCTTGAGCCCGATCCTCACGACACTCTGAGTGTAGTCGATATCGACAATCTGCTTAACAGGGAAAACCTGATCGGAGAGCTCGAGCTCTTCCGGGGTGGTGCCGGCACTTTTATCATAGACTAAAGCATCGGTGATCCTGAAGAGACTTCCACTGGGAGTCTTAACATTCAGAGTAGTCTTCTCCATCTCAGTCCGGCCGGCCTCAAGAGGCTTTCCGTTGGAATCGATCAGGAGCGACCCCGCAGGAAGCTTATACTGCTCCCAGAATACGGCATCCTCGCCTTCCTTCAAATTAGTGGGAAGAGAGTTGAGTATAATTTTTCGCTCTCGGTACGCTCCCTTATCGGCGAACTGTACGTCGATTCCCTTATAGACGTTCTCCAAGGTAGTCACCGTGGCCGTATCCTCATCTCTCTGGCTAAACTGAGGCTTGAGTACGGGCCAGTTCGTCGCCCCTTCCTCGTAAGCGCCCGGCATAATGGTAATGGCCTCACCATCTTCCAGCGGAACACTGAAGAAGTAACCTTCATCGACGGCCTCGTTGAACTGGGTGCCCTGAAGCTCATTAAACAAGTTCCAGCCGGCTTCTCGGACCATGAGCTTCTCCCCATCTTTGTAGAGAAGTCGAGGCTCAGAGAAAAGGCGGTACTCATACTCGCCATTTCCCAGATCGACCACATCAGTCATCTGGTCTACGACTTGCAGATGGTCCGCGATGAACTCGGGTGAGTCTTTGGTGTAGTCATCGAGTTTGTAGTAGGGATAGATCTTAGTCTCTTGAGGATTAATCGTCGCCTCCGGGTCGGCCTTGACCTCTGTGTCAGCCTCCACCTCAGGTTCGGTAAGCGGAGTGGCATCTTCTTCTTCTGGGAAGGGACCATAGTAGAGCTGCTCGCCGCTGTCATCCAAGACCTCTGGAGAGTAGGGGCCGTCCGGATTAGCGAGAGCTTCCTCGACAGCCGATTCTGCGATGGGCTCGGCAAGAGGGAGTTCTTCAGAGTCGTCCTGGACGACCGGGGCGACGGGCTCGACGGGAAGTTCAACCACCGGAGCCGGCTCGACAGGCTCTTCCACAAGCTCCACGGGAGCCTCTGCGGGCTCGACGGGCTCCTCTGCAACCGGTGCCGCATCTTCTTTCGCCGGCGCGGGTGTCTCTTCTTCCACAACCGGCTCGGCGGGAGGCGCCTCCACGGCGGGAAGCTCCACTTGAGTCAAGGGAGGTTCTGAGACCGTCGTCTGAGCAAGGGCTGGAAGCAGCGACTCAGCTACGAGCAAAAAGCTAAAGAAAACCGACGTGGCTACCTTCAAAAGTTTCATATGAGGGAGGATAAAAATGTTCGTAACACACAATGTCCCGCCGGAAGGCGAGTGACATTAGTGGCATAATATATCACGAACTCGGCCCAAAGCCAGCAAAGCCAAAGGAAAACGGTGGCCTGACCAGGCTAATTATTGTCTGGGCGCGAGGGCTCGAATCTAATAATGCAGTTTAGGCAGATCTCCTCGGAATTGTCGTCACTGGGGCTCTCGGTCGGCTCTTCTACGGTCATCCCGGCCTCAGTAACCAGAGCGATGATCTCCTCCTTTGTGAAAAAGTTAAAAAGGCGGTTTGAGTTGACGCGCCTTTCGCCGCCACTTCTGAGGTACTTCTCGCCCCCGAGACGTTTTTTAACTCGGATAAAACCCCGAGCTCCCGGCCTGGCAACCCGCCGCACCTCAGCCAAAACCTCGGACACCATCTCATCAGGCATATGAAGTAGAACGGAACGGAGACAGACAGCATCAAATGAGGCTTCCGCAAAGGGAAGGGCACGACCATTGGCCACGACAAAACTCACATGAGGATGAGCGCGTCGAGCCTCCTCAATAAACTCGGGGACCGGATCAGCCCCGACAGCCCGGTGTCTCTGAGCAAAAAAAGCCGTATCCCTACCCCCGGCACATCCCAGATCGAGCACAGTGCCGCCTTCGGGAAGACCCTTATCGAAAGCGCGGATCTCAGCCGGCTGGAGCCCCGCTATCTTAGAAACATACTCGGCGGCATGAGCTCGATACCAAGCGAGGGTCTGGTCATGGGCGACCACAGGGTCAAGGCCCGCTGTCGGGGTCTCACCATCGGAATGGGATGTAGCTTCTGGCGGTCTCATAGGCGGGCTAATCTACGCCTTTTCGCTACGCCCGTCAATTCAGCCTAGAGGGGCCTCAGACAAGCTTCACTCCAGTTGCCAGAACGATTGCCCCATCTGCCACAGCAGTTCAGCCGGGTCATTGACAAATCCCCCGCCCCAGATAAAATAATACCGTTTTAGCACATTAAAACGATACAGGTTCTATGAATACACAGCTCAACAACAAGGCAGCTAAAGACCTCTTTAAGGCACTCGCCTCACTCGAAACGGCCGAGGAGTGCAAGAAGTTTATGCGAGACCTCTGCACCCTGGCCGAGCTCGGTGCCATGGCTGAGCGCTGGCAGGTTGTTCAACAAATAGACAAAAAAATCCCCTACCGAACAATCGCAAAAAATACCGGCAGCAGCACGGCAACAATTACCCGAATAGCCCACTGGCTCAACCACGGGACTGGTGGATACCGGCTTATGCTCAAGCGTCTTTCAGCTCCTGAATAACGATCTTCTTCATCTTGAGCATGGCCTGTTCGGCCGCCTTGCTGCTCATGAGCTCGCCCATCTTCTCGGGGACGATCTGCCAGCTCACCCCAAATTTATCTTTAATCCAGCCACACTGTTCGGACTCGGGCACGGCTGAGAGCGTACCCCAGAAGTAGTCGATTTCTTCCTGGTCCTTGCAGTTCACCATCAGAGAGACGGCCTCACTAAAGCTAAAGTCGTGCATTCTGGCCGAGTCCATCGCTCCAAACTCCTGGCCGGCGAGTACGAACTGGGCATATTTCACACTTCCCTCCGCGTCCGGCTCCTCTCCCTTTTCATAGCGGGCCAAAACCTGGGCGGTTCCGCCCGGAAAGACCGAGGCGTAAAAGTTAATCGCCTCTTCCGCCTTACTGCAGAGGCCTTTGGTAAACATCAAGACGGGCGTGACCCTCTCCTCATACTCCCCCTCAGTACAGATAACCTGCCAGGAGACGCCGAACTTGTCCTGGATCCAGCCGTATTTCTTGCTGAAGGGATACTCGCCCAGCTCCATCATCACGGTCCCTCCGGGCGTGAGCTTGCTCCAGATGGCCTCGACCTCCTGGGGAGTCTTAAACTTCGCATGAAATGAGATTGAGGGATTGATACTAAAGTAAGGGCCGGCGCTAATCGACATAAACTGATAGCCCATAATCTCAAAAGCTACAATGTCGCAGTCACCCGAGGGCGTATCCTTAATCTCAGTTTTTAGGGTAATTTTTGAGTCGGGGAAGGTCGCCGCATAAAACTCAGCGGCCGCTACAGCCTCCTTATCGAACCATAAATGGGGTACTATTTTCTGCATAAAAGTAGGTTAAAGGATTTTAGTAGAGTATTAACAATACTAAGCCTCTTTGAGACCGGGTGCAAGCAAGGGGCAAGGGGCTCGCCGCCTACTTCCGAAGCCGCCTAAGCCACCAGTCCTTAACAAAAGGCACGGTGAGAGTCGAAAGCACAAAGGCCACCGAGGGCACGAGCGCGTTCACAAATGGGTTGGGGAGCTCAACCACCAAGAACAACACAACGATCACCAAGTAAGTAAACACGAGAACGAGCAGCCTACGAGTCCAGCTCGTCTCCCACGCCTTATCAAACTCTACACGCCTGTTGCGCTCTTTGATCTCCTCTAACTGCTTTTCTAGTTCCTGAATACTGGCCATAGAGTGTACCTCCGGAGCGCTTTCCGGTCATTATAACTTTGTTACATCCCACCACCCAGTTGTTAGGCAGTCATTGCCCGCAGGCAGTTCCGGAGCAACATCTTGAGGGTCGTATGAAGTCACTAACAAACCACTATCTAAGGTTAGTGCGATCTTTGGCTGACCATAAACATGGTCTGCCATCTTGGCGTAGACCTCCGGATCCATAACGCTGTAGACCCTACTCCACTCACCTGATGACTGATCGGCAAGACGGACCTCATAGACTTCCCTGGCATCTGTCTCACCCAAGTTGGGTACCTTCTCGGCAACAAAACATGAGGCAGATTTTTGAGTGGTAACGAACTTGAACCCATACTCTGGAACACTCAGCAATAGGGCCTCATCAACCTGAGTTGGTGAGTTCTCAGTGACAGTATTAGAAGTGAACGAGATCGAAAATCTCTTTTCCCCGAGAGCTAGCTCACCTCCATCGGCGGCGGCATTAATGGTAAAACTTGATCCAAGGGTCAAGAAGCCGGCTTTTCCAAGATCCACATTCTCCTCAAAGAGCTTCTCTTCGCCGTGCATAAGATTCACGATCATGTAACCGAGAAGATCACCGTACTTAGGGTCCAGCAAGGCTTCTCTCACGAAGACCAGCTTCCCCACTTCTCCTTGGCTATTTGTCCAGTTGAGGCCTGCACCTGACAAGGTGTAGGCTGAGACAAATTTTCCGGTTTCAGCATTGGTAAAGAGGTGTTCGGAGGCAAAACCACCAGCATCGGCGCAGGCAATAAAGGTCTCGGTCAGTGAGTCACTAAAGCTTCTGGTTTGGGGCATTTCTCCACTTGGTGGGCAGTCGTGCGGTAGGTTTTTTTCTACAAGCGGATCCGCCCCGTCTGACTGCGCACCCATGGTGTAATAGGCAAAAGCTGAAGCCAGAATCAGAATCGCGAGAGCTGTAGTTATGACGAGAGTTTTCCTCATTGGTGAGCTGGAGTTACAGCGAATTATTAAACCTATAGTATCTTAGTCCGCATACTGCCTCAGTGACTCCTTGAATGCAAGGTACTGCTCCTTGTAGTTCAGATACGACTCCCAGTCAGTGTACTTGATACCAAAGACATGATGGAGCTCACTACTGCCGGTGCCGACCTGTTCTTTAATAGAGACGAATGAACGATAATAGGAGTCATCCTTTGCCTTAAGCGTTACCCAGTGGGTGACCGTATCGCCGTACTGACCGGGCCGCTCATCCTCCGTCACCTTCTGAGTTTTTTCGCTCACCAGCTCTTCTGTTGGAGCGACTCTCAGATACGACTCGGGCTCTCCGGCCCAGAGTGGGGAGAAGATAAAAAACTCAACCGCTCGATCCGGAGAGGTGAAGTAGGCCTCATCCGAGGGCCCTATCGGTCGTACCGTAAAATCGTGAGGATACTCGATATCAAACCAGACACCTCGATAGAGCGTGACCTCAGGCTCAGAGGGCTTTTCAGGCCGAGCGGATGCGGGCACCTCCTCCTTCTCGACCTCGGGAACCTTCTGGTTCTGCAGCTCCTCGACAACCGGCGGCAGAGAATCTACCTCATCGTTGGGCGGCTGCGCCTCGCATCCGACGGTCATCAAAAGCGTCAACCCGAGTGCTGTGCTTAAAGCTCTATTCTTCATCATAGTGAGATCTTAAAAACCGACTTCCACCTTAAATCCACCGTAGGACATCCGCTTCATATCAAAAGGCATATCCTTCATCGGATCCTCACCATCCTTTTTTTGCTCCTCAAACTCCTTCATAACCTTCTTGTTGACGCTGTCGCGGTGAGCCTTCGACTTGTACCCGATGTAAGAGAACCAGACGGTCTCACCGGGTTTGAGTTTTGCCAACTTAGGAAAAGTCAGCGTGACGAACTCGGGAGTAGCATGCTCAAGCTGGCACTCTTTGTATGATAGCGCTCCGTGCTTCATCCACACCTTCCCCCCATCCTGAGCCATCTTCCGATATTTTGGAATACCGCCTTTTTCAACGACAAAAACGAAACCATCTACGTATTTTACTGGCGTTAGTGTACTCATATAGTGTGAGTTAAGAGTGTTCTTATTATAGTCCTCCTTGCCTCAAATTGATAATCGCCCCCATCCCCTCTCCTTATTAGTTCATAGCGAATTTGGGTTGCTCCCTTCTCTCGCCCCGCAGACAACAAGGACATCGACTCCCTCATAATGTGAACCTGCTGGAGTGGCGTGACAGACTTTGGGGCCGTTATTGGAAGAGATAGCAGTCTCCACAACACATACGAGGTTAGCTTCCGGTACCTTCAGGAATATGCCGGCATCAGGGTTCTCCGCTTGATCAGAACCGGGAGCAAATACTGTGGTAGGGACAACTTCGAAATCTCCACACTCTGACCTAATTCGCTGTATTATTGTGCCGATTTGCGGTTGCTGAGGTGTCACCTTCTCAATTCCGGGTACGGTGTTTTCCGCTCCCGATGCCGGCGTTTCGACCTGTTGTTGAGTCGGCCCACAGCCCACTATGGTAGAGGCGAGTACGAGCGGCCTGAGTTTTTTCACTCTGAGTGCTTCCATGAAAAAAAATTATGAAGTGAGACTGACATTGTATCACGCCAAACTCATTGATCACTTCTTTGCTGTTGACGTATATCAACTAAACCATGGCGGCAGAGTAGTTGTTGCCGCCATGGTGGTGCGTTACTGACAAGGGTTACCGTGCAAACGGTTCCGGAGAGTTGTTTTTATTGCCTTTGATGAATTTAACGATACGATCTTCATCAAATTCCGTGAGTTTTTCCAGTCGTCCCCATGAAGCAAGGGCTATCGGTGAGTCGTTTGCGGAACGGGGCGAGACCACAACACTGCCGGGATAATTTTTACCTATCGCCTCTAGCTTTGCTTTCGTTTCCTCATCAAGGCTTGGCTGGTATGAGATCCAGATGCCGCCGTGTTCCATGCTGTGTATAACATTTCCATCTTCCAATTCTTCCTGATAGACACCCCAATCTGTCTCCTCAACGTAATGTGGACCGGAGGTCGGAGGGTTAGAGTTGTACTCAGGAGTCGACGAGTAATCAACTGGGATATGCTCCCGCCCTTGTATAGCAATCGATTCACCTTGCTTCGGAATCACTGATAATGAGTAAAGCGTGTAGATGCCATACCCAAGAAGCACGATAACAAGGGGCGCGACAATCCACTTCATCGCTTGTTGCAGCGGCTTTCTTTGTTGCATCATTCTTTTCATCTCCCGCTGCTCCTCACGATGCTTTTCCCGCCGCTCTTTTTTCGTTAATCGGTCTTCTGTATCCATAATGGTTGGTTGCTAAAAATTATACTAGTGTTCACTCAGAAGCGCCGGCCATTTTTGCTATCTGGGGAAACATAGGAAGATCGCTCTTTCTAAAAGAAAAATGGATGTCCTTTATCTTGAGATCACTTCCCTCAAGAGAGGTTAGATTCAACGTAAAGAAAAGGAAGCTCTCATTACCTTGAAGATCCTTAACCTCATGGGTAAAGTCTCCAAAATCCAGTTTAATAGTTCCGATCTTTGGGATCTCAAAAAAGATGTGACTGGAATCAACCGCCATCCATACTTTGTGCTTATATGCTGCGGCTTTAGTGTCAAAATACTGAAGCAAAACTTTCCCCGAAGGGAGCTCCTCACTCGTTCCAAAGCGCTCAAGTAGTGGAGCCATCTGTTTTTTCACTACAGATAAAGCCAATTTGACAAAAAGAAACGTCGGAACCACTACGATCAATGCTAACAAAACGACTCCAATTACGGTGGATAGCATAAAGACAATTTAATAAGTAATACTCACTGCTTCGATGCTCACATATATTGATTTTTTTTGCAACCGGTAGGATGAAACTACCGGCGAGTTCGTATATACTGCAATCCTAAATTCTCTCTATCCAATTAAAATGACGAAAAGAAAGTTACTAGTAGTTTCTATTGTACTCGCAGCCCTCTTCCTACTTTTCATTCTAACCTATTCGGAACTGGGCACCTTTCCGACAGACGATATTTTCATACAATTCTTCCGTAATTTCACCCGGAACTGGCTGTTTATTCAGATTTAGATGGACACTTACTTGAGCCATAGGAGCAAAATACGCAACAGTCACCCGGTTTCGGCTTGAGCCTTTTATTGCAACTACCGCATGTATAAAAGTACAGACATGCGTCTGTTGGCATTGTTTCTTCTTTCTTCAAGCCGCAGTAAGGGCATTCGATTGTAGTTTCTAACACTTTAAATTGGGAAGGTTACCTAAAATACTTTTGTGCACTCGGTCTGCGATGAGGACACCCCGGCCAGCAACACGGTCGGCGCTTCCCCTCAAGAAGCTCTTCACAGAGGCTATCTATATGCTCTTTTCTCGTTTCCGTTTTTTTGACGATGGTAGTCCAACATATCCACTCATTACGTGCCAGAGGAGTAAGACTATTCCATCGTTCAAGCACGTCAGGATTTGCCCTTAATCTTCCTTCCAAATCAGCAGGTACCTCATGAACTACACCGGTTGCGATCTCCTTTTTCCCCATTGTTAGTTCTATTATACAGGAGACGCAACTCTTCATCTTTTACTGGAGACCTCAACGTTAAGGTACTGTGCAACATAGTATTTGCCTTCCTGCCAAACGACGCTTTTTACTGATATTCTAGCCATATACTTGCATTGTTCATGCATTACAATGCAAGTGGCTAAAAAAATATAAGTCAAATTTCCTACAATGCCCAAAAGACCTATTCTAAGACACCTCGGCTTCTGAGATACTCTTCAGGATCTTCTATGCCGGCTTCTATGAGGGCTGTGAAGGTCAATCCAAGCGCAGCCTCAGCATCTTCCATCTCTTCAATCTCAGCACAAACGTCATCACCAAGAGCTTCGCGGCATGCTTCCGCAATTTCTCCCGAGGTCGGCTCTTCACCTAATTGTTCTGGATTATCTATCCCCATATGTCTAAGTTATAGCAAATTAGCTCATTAGTGATGGTGATTTTGTTTAGTATGCCGGGCAAGTGAAAATAATGTAACCGCGATCGCAATCGCTAAAATGTTCAACCAAAACGTATAATCGATCTGGAAGGCTGCTAACTCGGTTATGCTTTTTACTTCTGTTGGGAGGATGCCCAGTAAGGCAAAGATCAGATGAACCGCGATTCCCGTAAGTATTGCGGATATACCCGTAATAACTGCGATATAAAGGGCAAACGGCCAACCATAGTAGTTGGCATTTATTTTAACAGCTGGAGGAACATTAAAATCAGCATATAAAAAGGCCATTATTGCTCCAAATGTAACCCCGTTGTTTGCGAGAATTGCCGCGAGCGGCCCATTCCCCATTGAGCCTATGACTGTAAAAATTGCAAGTATTGGCGCAAGCAAGGCTTGAAGGGGCACCACTAACCACATCACTAAATCTGTGGGGAAGATTGCTTGGAAAAATGAGGAGGGCACAAGAGTCGCTACGAATCCGGCAACCAAAAATCCGATGGCAATTTCCTTGTAAACCATCTTCCACTCAGCTTTATACGAGCTGCCAACGCGATGCCATGTGAGTTTACTCATCAACTTAGCCTTTATGGATTCTGGCAGTCCTTCCGATGGATCCATCTCCATCCCCTCTTGTTCTTTTGCATGCGCTAACGCCTGAGTAGCGAGTTTTTCGGGTAGAGTCAGTTTGATCAAGATGGCCTGAATCGTTATGATTATTGGCGCGCCGACAAACAGCCCCAGTGCGTACTGCCAACCGAGGAAGATATAGGCCAGTGCGGCTACCTCTATGGCTAAGTTTGTAGAAGCAAACATGAAAGCTAGAGCTGAAACGAGCGAGGCGCCTTTCGTAAAGAGCCCCCGAGTGGCTGAGAGTGCTGCGAATGAGCATGACGAGGAGACAAATCCCAGTAAGGCAGCTACAGCTAGCTGTTTTGGCGTTCCCTGTCCGAGGTGCTTTGCCGCCGCTTTTTTTGAGATAAAAACCTGAATAACAGAGGAAAAAGCATAGCCAATTGCCAAAGCCCACAGGGCCTTCCAAAGTAATCCTGCCGTCGTATAGAATGATTGGATAACTGCCTCCATAGTGGTTCAATTATTCATGTGTATCTTACAGTTTACTCCTTTATATGAACTTATAAAAAGCAAATGGATATACTATCCAATCTAAGGCCAAATGATATAGTTGATTGCCATTAAAAATAATGCGACGCCAATAATAGTGCGAAATTTTTCCTGACGAGTGTTAGAATTTCCATAATTTTCGCCAGTTTATTGCCCCAGTAATGAGCAAGGATGGAATAACAGAGAATGCCATGAATGTGAGAATGACAGGGGGCACAAGGAGGAGGTCGCCATCTTCAAATGGTGGCCAGAAAATAATTACCCCGTATAGGAATGGTAGGATGAAGGCACCAAGGAGTAGATAAATGGCGACCTTGGTGTAGTTTGTTATCTTGGCTTTGCTGAATAGTATCATCGCCAATAGTGCGCCAACCAACACTCCGGTTAGTGCACCAAATGAGCCGCACGACTCATACCCGACTGTACCAAATAGAGAATCAATCGATGACCAGCACCCGTAGTTGCCACCATAAGTTGTCATAGCGAGAAATGCGGCGATTCCGAGAACTGTGCCGCCGAAAATGCCTGCACTAAATTCAGCGAAAATTTTTGTTTTACTGAGTTCCATGTTTCTTGGTTAAGAATTGAATTGAATATACACCAAACTATCATCTCACCCTCTTCCATGTATAACCTCCATTGTTGCTCTTGTAGAGCTCGTTATCTCGATTGAGAGCGTAGACGTTATTGGGCATAGTGGAGTCAAAGGCGAAATACAGAGCGAAGCGGAGAAAATTTCCTTTTTTTCCCTAGTTATATGAGGGTGAGCGTAACGCAGTGAAGCGAAAGCGCAGCTTCCCCTTTAGCGTTTGGGTTCAGGCGATTTATTGTCTGGGCGCTATTGGCCTTTCAAGGACATATTTTACTTTATGAAAATCACGTTCATACTTCTCGTCAGTAATTTTTCTGACACCTGGTAATTTTTCAGTCGCTCGGATTGATGCAATATTTTCAAGACTGATAGTCATTGTAATAAATGGCAGATTGAGTTCATCCATTAGACGTTGTTTAAATTTGGCTGCGAGCCCTTGGCCTCGGTATCTTGGATCTACAACGGTATGTGTAACATTTTTTTCATCAGCTGTGTCATAAACCCCTACAATTCCTAGTTTTTCTCCCTTGATTCCATACACCGCAAAATAACGTTGATTCATACAGTTTTCTTGGCCCAAGGCGAGCCAGCCATCTTGTCCTTCAAGTTCTTGAAAATATTGCATATCAAACCCACCAAGATTTTGGATTACGGCAGGTTCTTGCTCATAACGTGAAGATTCGGGTCCTTCCATATTTTTTATGTTAAGAATAAAGTGCCAAAATTAACCTTATATGATTTTTTGTTATTTCACACAACGTGTAGGGCTAACTGAAGTTTGGTGGCGGTAAAATTTGGAGCGAAGCGACATACCGCCGCCAAATTTGGGTGAATGAATGGAGCGTAGCGGAGTGAGTGAACCAGTTATTCATTGTTAGATGATGTAGTAAAATTTAAGCCACCGTTTAGGTGGCTTAAATTTTTGGGCTTCCAAACTACAAAGCTCTTATTCTTAGTTAAGAAGTTCAGCAATGCGTTCTTTTAATGCGCGGACTCGGTCTATTACAGGTTTTGTGACCTCTGTTGGTTGCTGGCTCTCCTCAGCTAGTCCTGTCATAAATCCTATAATCTCGTCAAACGAAGCTTCTCGAGCGAGACTGAATCCTGTTGCAAGTAATTGACGTATACCGTCAATTTTTTCAACTTCTAAATGTCGACCATCAATGTTCATAATTTAGGGGATTAAATAATCAAGAGAGCATTAAATCATATAGTTGCCATCCTGTCAAACCGAAAATTTCAAAATGCGCTAGCATTTTGTCTTTTTACTATGGCACACAACGTTCGGGTATATGAGAAGTTGGACAGGTGTAAAATACGCTGAAAGCGTACACCTGTCCAATTTGGGTGAACGATTGAGCATAGCGAAAGAGTGAACCTCATAGGCTCTGTTAGCTGATGTACATTTTTCTCTTTGATTTCTGGAAGAAATCACTTTTAAACTGGAATAAGAATTTGATTTTTCAGTTTTGGCGAGCACAAGAGGGGGCTGGGGGGTGAATTGTGTGAGCCAAAACGCCTTACTGTAATTGAAAAAACCTGTTTTTTTGTTATAATTACCAGATTAATTTAAATATATGGAATCTGATTTTGAAAAAATATTGAAAAGTGAGGTTTTAGAAGAATTTGAAGTTGACGAAAAGCCTGCACGAGTAATTAGATTACAATTGCAGGATATTGATGAACAGGATTTGACCGAGCATGCCAGAAATCTTGCAGATACAAATTTTCAATTGCTTGATAGTGTGCCTAATGCAGAAAAGAGGGCTGTAGTTCGAACACGTATGTTTGGAATTAGGCAGAAGCTTGGTAATTTACCTGTTGTTGGTGGAAAAATTCGTGATTCAAAAATTTTGGATGGTTTGCTCAATAGGGTTTATCCGGACATTACACACGAGGAACATTTTAGAGCGTATAAAGATAGGGCTTTCCCTAGATATATTGGGCAAGGACAAGTTTTGGCAGTTGAAATGGATGGAAGGATTGTTTCTGTTCAAGCGTTTAACAATCTTGGAAAAACTGCGAGTGGTAGGTCGGTTTATGAATTTACAAAAGCATCTACTTTAAATGATGCTAATTATAGAGGGAAAAGACTTAATCCACGCCTGAAAAAGACAATTTTTGATGATGTTATGGCTAAAGATCCTGAGGCAATGTGGATTGGAGGCTCTGTTAATGAGAATCATTTGGGGAAGTTAGCAAGCCGTGGTTGGCATGTTGTAGAAATGGATGATTCTAATGAAGCGATTAGAGTTATGTATGATTCGGACCCTGAATATATAAAGCTTATGAAGGAACAAGGATATAAGGCCATTTATCTTGACCCTAAGGTGGATAAAGTGACCTGGGAATAATTCCCCCTCTTCAAAAAAGAAAAATCAAATTCGGTTCCCCTTTAAAAAATTGCCCCTAGGGCGAAAGAGAAAAATGTATTTCAGCTAACGTTTCTGCGTATGCGATGTTTGCCAGTGGTATAATTGCACGAAGTGCTTACCACTAACAAATATGGGTGGAGGCTTGCGGAGGTACGGAGCAAGCCGTAACCGCATACGCAGTGTTATATGATGTATATGTTTTCCTTTAATCCGCTGAAAGCGGGTTGCTTTTAAAAGAAATGGATTTGATTTTTTCCCGTTTGGGGCAGGGGCAAGAGGGGCTGGGGGTGAATTGCCCCTGCCCCAAACACCTTAAATTTTACAGGCTCCACCTGAACAATCGCCATCTTTTTTCTTCAGCGGACATTGTTTGTCTGCATAGGAACAAAAAACGCAGCAGTCATCGCCTTGAGCTTTGATTGTTTCCTTGCAACCTTCACAAACATAAAACGGAACGCACGATGTGGTCGGGATCTCGCCTTCTTGTTTATGTCCACACTTTGGACAAGTCAGAGTGGCTGTATTTTTTTGTTTGTCTTCGCTAGTTTCCTTTTCTTCAAGGCCAAGCGCTTTAACTGAATCAGGATAACCAAGCAAAACTTGCTGATCTTCTTTTCCTTTGTTTAGCACGGTGACCGGAACCGACA